>JAUIHB010000009.1 GCA_030432465.1 Gammaproteobacteria bacterium | reverse complement strand
TCTTCGTACTCTTTCATTTGAGCTAAATACTCTCCTGTACCTGTTGCTCGATATTGTGCTGCAATATTTTCGTTAACAAGAAAGCGTTGTTTTATAGCCAATACGCTTATGGTATTTTTCCATCCTGGAGATCAGCTAAAATTTGCTCACCGAGATATAAGTGAGTTTTCAACTCTAATGCATTAAGACTATTACAAAATAAAAATGATACGAGACTTACAAATAAATATTTAAACTTCATACTTTCCCTTTACTAATTTTTTGAAAAAATTTATTTAAAAGAGGCTTGAACGTAACTTTGCGATTCCCTATTAAATATAATTTTTATATCATTACGAAATGTATATTTGACTAAAGAAAATACACATGCTTAGTCCATTCATGGGTTCGTTGTTAAGTAAATAGACTTTGTGACAGTTGATCCTGCTTGAATACCACACTTATCTTCATTTTCAGTTTCAACATTAACTCTATGATTTGACGCTTTTGCAGTCATCAAGGTTGATAATGCAGCTTTTTTTTCTTCGGGCGTCCAGCCTGAAAAATTGCTCCGATATGATCCCGAAGAATCACCTCGATTATTTAAATAGACCACTGCAAATACCCCCTCACCTTTCTTAACCCAGATTCTGCCGATATGCAGATCCTTGCAATCTGAAATAGATGCACTAGCGACAAATGATGAGAACAAGATTGTGATTGTAATTAAAGCTTTCATTTTTACCTCTTTGTAAATTGACTGCCTGATTAAAATAATTTTTGGCTTTTTGTTGTGCTTCGATTTCAATGTATGATTGAATTACACTTCTGCCTGTAATACTCTCAAACTTTAACAACCGTGTGATATTTTTATATCGTACAGTTGCTAAAGCTACATTTGTTATTTTTTCGGTGTATCCTTTAGCAATCGCCTTATCCTAAAATGACGTAGCGTTATATAGCTTATGGATTATTGGCTAATTGAACATAGCGCAGGGTATTCCCACCTGATGTAATTGAACAACCACCTTCCGAAAAAGTAGTTACATTAACTCTATGTCCTGCCATTTTTGCAGCAATTAATATCGAAAGGGCAGCACTTTTGTCTTCAGTACTCCAGCCCGTGAAATTTTGAGCATATGAACCTGAACTATTAGATTTAGCGGCCTTAGCCGAGAAGGAGAAAACTGCAATAGTTGTATAAAGTATTAGCTTTTTCATTTAAATCCCTTTGTAGGTAGATGATACCAAACCCTGTATTCACTTTATGGATGTTCGCTGAGTTGGCTTGTTGAAATTGAATTTTGCGTATTCTTCCATAAAATTCTCTAAAAACATATCGGATCATTAGCTTTATGTCAGTTTCTTGTAACAATACTAGATACTCTCCACTAAGAAATTAAGGTAGTATTAAATTTAGTCTGTTTTTGTGACATTAAGAATACTAAAATATAGTCATTTATTATAATTTTTTTGGTGTTAATCAAAAGGTAATAAAAAACAGGAGAACCCAATGTACTGTCATTTATCCCAGATAATTAGAGTTACTCAAAAAATATTTCTTTTTTCTCTACTAGTAACCTGTAGTTCTCTGGCTCAACCAAATGAAGCACTTGGGCATAAGAAATTTGCCGTAATATTACTGGATTACGCACATGATTCAAAAGAACTGTCGATTGATATTATTAACAAAGGTCTGTTTAACTCTGAATACTCGGTTGCTCAATTTATTTCAGCGGCTTCTTACGGTAAAACGAGCATTTCTGGAGAGATCTTCGGATGGATTAAACCTGAAGTACCTCTGTATGGTAAAGGGTGGACAGCTTGCTGGCCACTTGATCAGAATCGCTTTAATATTTTACTTAAGCACTACCCTAAAGTTGACTTACACGCATATGATGGATTTATTTACTATGTGCACCGAAAAGCTGGTTCCAAGTGTTCTGCTGGCGTTGCGAATACTTACGGGTTACAAAGTCGTCCAACCTACACTCCTTTTGGGAAACAACCCTTGGGATTAATCGACACTCGAATTTCCTATTTTTCAAATAAGTTCTACTTCCCCTACCAAGCTTATAGCAATATTACAAACTCTACCGTAGCACATGAACTCACTCATACTCTAGGTATATCAAATCACAGTAATGCTTACGTCTGCGGTAGCCGAACTTTATCGGCAAATCCGGAAGATTGTAAAATATTATCTAGATCTGATCTTTTTTCTATTATGGGATTACGCAGTCAGGCAAGCCATCCTAATATTGTCAATAAGGAGCGCTTAGGTTGGTTAGATGATGACAATATAATCTCCGTTTCAAAATCAGGAACCTATAAAATTTATGCTAACAACGATCCAAAAGATAATATTAAGGGCATAAAAATAAAGCTAAAAAGCATCATCCCCATATCGGACAAACTACTAATGAGTCATGTATACCTCGAATACAGAAATATGGAAGGATTTGATAAGCGGGACAGTTTCTTTAGAAGAATTAAACAGCTCAACAAACATGATTTTATCATAACCAATACTGACGGTGCCTTAGTCTATGCTGTTGATTGTGTCACTTATAACTATTGTATACCTTATCTATTGAATATGAACCCTCAATCAATAACACCAGCTTACCCACCAGGAGAATTAGCAAATGCTTATCTTTTTAAAGACAGAAATTTCAAAGTGGTTAACAACAATTTTTCAATAACAGTTAAAGATGTTAGCTCAAAAGTCTCACTTGATTTAGTGGTTGATTTCATTGATTAAAAAATGTGCGACTTTAATAGTTTTGTGATAATTTAAAGACTATGTACAGCGCTCTTCTTGGAATGCAGTGTTTTTGGGTTAAGCTAATAATGGTAGATTTTTATAATACTAAAATTGAATAATTTAGCATGTGATTTACACCAACTAAAGAAAACAATAGATAAAAATACCATATGTGTAATAGCAACTATATCTTGCAAGTTTGTTGATATTGATGTTTCTATAAGACCAGCTATAAAAAATGATACCACTATAATTAGTAGGTGCCAATTTGTCTTATTCATTACAACAGTATTCAATTTTAAAATTCCCTCTCTGAAACTTCAGTTGTACTATATAGTTTAATTCAACCGTTACCAAAATACTTCGATTTTATTGCCCACAGGATCAGTAACAACTGAATAAAACTGACCATTACCAAGTGATTGGATTGACTCAGAATTTTCTTTTATGAACTTTAAAGACTCGTCACTTAGTTTACCCAAACTACTTAAATCCAAACCTAGTCTAAAATGAGTTGGGGCGCAGCCTTTATCTACTGGATATATTTCGAAAACAGTGTCTCCCAGCTTTGTAGAGTAGTGAGTCGGGGCATCACCATGTTTGGCTTCTTTAAATTCAATACCCAGTTTTGTAAAAAATTTCTTGGTCTTTTCGATATCCTCAACGTAATAGACAAAAAGATATATTTTCATAGAAAGAACTCCAAATTAGCTTAGAACTATATTCACACGTGTGCTTTATCGTTTCAATTTCGCCAATACTCTTAAGGAACATTTTTACTCTTTTTTTTATCAAGCCATTACAAAATAGTCGTACGCCATTGTCGGGAAGCATTATTCACTATTCCTTCGATGTATAAAAATATTAAAGCTTGCTCTTAATATTATAAAAAAGAAATAATACAGGAAACAAGCAATAACTCACGCGTGATCAATATAGACTTTGATGAGATAAAAAATCCCAGCGGAACCCTATTGTGACACTTTAATAAATTTTAGTGTCATACGATCAGACTCACCAATTTCTACATATTTCTCTTTGTCTTTTTCACCGTGGCGAAGGCGTGGTGGCAACGTCCAGACTCCTTCCTTATAATTTTTGGTATCTTTTGGGTTTGAGTTCATTTCTGAGCTGGCTACTAATTTAAACCCAAACGACTCAACTAAATTGATAAGGTCTGATTGCTTCCAACGACCCAGTTTTGCTGCAGCTTGCCGATCACCGGCAAAATTTTCATCCGCTCTGTGTTGTACAATGGCTAAAGTACCGCCGTCTTTCAATATCTGCCACGACTGCTTTAAACCAATGTCTACCCGGCCCTGATTTTGCCAGTTGTGCATTGTACGAGCGATAAAAACAACATCTAACGAACCAGCCTCAACGGGTAACCCTTCCGTTGCAGGAAGCCAGGTTCCAATGGCATTAGTGCCATAGAGATCAGGTGCGTTTTTAATATCTTGTGCATACGCGGCAAGTTCTTTCGCCCAATCAGGTGATTTTCTGTAATAGTCAGGGTTGTGCTCCAGACCAACATAACGACCCTTGTCTTTAAGCAGGGGTGCAAGTATATGCGTATACCAATAACGTCCGGGTGCTACTTCACCGACAGCCGAGGTTTCAGTGATACCAAAAAAGCGCAATACTTGTTCTGGGTTACGATATTTATCTCGTTTAATTTCCTCAACCGTTCTATGTGGATTTTTATGAACGGCATCCCAAATAGCATCTTTGCTATCAGGGTTAGCAAATACATTTGTTATATTCAGGCTGAATAATATAATCGCTGATTTAACGACAAATTTTAATATACGCATTTTCCTTTTTCCTTTTTCCTTTTTCCTTTTTCCTTATATTATGCTTAGAGTATTGTTTTAGTCTGGAAACGGTTATAAAGCCTTAAACAATGGCCTTAGAGAAGTGGACGTTTTTTTGCAACCAAAGATGATAGCTTTACCAAGTTCGAGTACTGGAATTTCTGTATTCGATGGAAACCTTTTCGTGAACGGAGTCAATCCGAATCGATTAAACTCGGCGGATTCACGTTGCCCCGGAGGTGGTGAAGTCATGAAGTTCTCCCTTACTGTCACACTTATTTAATTTTTGAGTAAGCTTGCGCTTAGCAAATAAAATTCAAACTCGCTCTTTGAGTTGCACTTAGACAATACATGAGTCTTTTTCGAATGACAACTCTAAAAAGTCTGTTTAGTCTTGGTTTAATTTGGCAGTTAATTGTGCTATCGCGAGTTCTAATCGTTTTATCTCGCGACTGCTAGAGTAGCGATTCATTTCCAACCAGAACCATATTTTGATTCCCATAACCCCCGTCCAAAAGGCGATTGACAACACACCCCAAAATAACCGTTCATCCAGACTACCACTAATAAAAAAATGATACCCGCTCCAGACCATTAATCCTGCAGTAATGGTCGCCAAAACCATACCAAAAATATTCCAACGGCGCATACTACCTCTAAAAATACTGAGTAGTCGTGTATAAAGTCCTTTTTCTTTACTCAATACCCGCTCCATTTCTTCAGTATCCATTTGCAATGCTTGCTTAATTTTGTCATCTAGATTCATAATATTCTCCCAACTGTAAATTTACTAATCTCTTATAGCAATTGTTTCCGCAGACTTGCACGTGCTCGATTTAAACGAGACTTTAAAGTACCAACGGGCGTTTCCAATATCATAGCAATTTCCACTAAAGTAAATTCCGCTAAGTAATACAAATAAACAACTGAACGTTCATAATCAGGCAGTTTATTAATCAGTTTTCGCAATTGCTGACTTTCAATTTCGGACTCGTCGAGCTCGATACTAAGATTAGTGTCTTCAATTGTTTGATACCTATAAGACTTAGCTTTCAACAAATCCAAAACTCGCCACCGTAAAGCACGATAAACCCAGCCTTTAAATGCTCTTGGATCTTCAAGGACTCTCAATTTTTTACTGATACTAATCCAAACATCTTGTACAGCACCCTTTGCTAATGCATGGTTACCTGAAAGATTACTCGCAAAATTAACTAATTGCGGATGAAACAATGTAACCAAGCATTCAAAAGCTTTTTCATTACCGCTTTGCGCTTCTAAAACGAGTAGATCTTGCTGTGCTTGATTCATTTATTACTAAATTCTTATTTATGCTTATGTTAAAGACGGGTGAGGGATTAATTAGGTTCATTTTTTGTTCGATCAATTTGCTTTAATCTGATGGGTTTATGAGTCAGTTGCAAGCTAATCTAAATAGTAACATCTATGACTCATAGTCTTGCGAAGCAAAATCTCAAAAAAGCGATTTTCAAAGAGTGTATTTGAACCATCCTTCCAATTACGTGCCTTAACTCACTTTTTCGATCAGTAAAAAAGTGATATCCTCACCCGCTAACTTTAACATTGATCAATTAATCAAGAATGCCATGCAAAAACGCTGCTTAGGATGTAAAAGAGAAATTGCGCGCGACTTAAGAGAATGCCATTTTTGTGGTGCTCCACAAAGCATCACTCGATATTATCGTAATAGTGTCATTTTTTTCATAGCGTTCCTTGCCGCTTCGGTTTACGGCCTCTACTACTTACTACAAATAGCTAATCAGCAAGCATTAAATGAGCAAACACAACTATTAAGCGAAACAAAAACACAATCACAAAAGCAACTTGACTCATTGCAAGTTCAGCTAGATGAAGCACAAGCCGCATTAGAGCAAGCAAACAAAGCAGTTGCTGAAAACGAAGCAGACCAGTCAAGCGAATCAGCTAAACTAAACCAACAACTTGCTAAACTCAAAAAAGCACTGAAAGAAGCAGAAAATGAAGCTAAAAAACAGTCAGAAAGAGCCGGCTGGTTAAGTCGAGAAAATTCGCGTTTAAAAGATGAACTAAAAGAATCCAAAGCCCAGTTAAAAGAAGCCCGCTCAACCTCTATAACTCAACCTAAACCGTTATCAGATCCCATTCAATAAACAGATTTGAGATAATAATAATTTTATGAAAAATCACCTTCTCTTTCTGCTCATTATCAGTATATCCCTGCTCAGCTGTTCACAACAAGAGGCTACTAAAGAAAATAATATTGAGATAACGACAACTGAAAATAAAAACGCACATTCCTATAAAAAATATTATATTCAACATTACTCAATCAATCCCAAATCAGAGACTGAAATACAATTAGATCAGGGTAGCAAAGACTCTGTTCGATATTTAAAAATTGGCGAATCTCTGCAACGCACCGATCATCATTTAAATTTAACGCTCACCTTGAAAAAAATCACAGATACAGGTGCAAATTTCAGCTATCAATCAAAGTTTGATCATCGATCTTTTGGTAAGAACTTAATCGAAAAAGATCAAGGTGAATTTTTCATCTCCTGGACATTAGAATAATTCAAATAATTTATCCTAAATGACTTACCCTGAACAATGTATGTCACGAACTTTTTAAACGAATCAATCAGGCAACTGTTGATGACCAAGTTTATCTATTTCATCAGTTAACCCCGTCATTTCCCAACGTCCTAATGAAGTAGGAATGCTACCTATTGCGGTAAATTCATCCATAAACTGCTTTAAGCTAAATGGCTTATTGTTATCTTCTTTCATTTTTGCATAGTCAGCCATGGTACGCTCAATTAAATATTTACCAGTAACATAACTAGTACCGTACCCCGGTTGACGCAAGTATAAATGTTGCTCAAAAATTAATAAATCAGGCTCTGTTTTCATCCAACCTCTAGGCGTCCAATTCATATGAATTTTGCCTGCTTCTTGCATACTCATCATATTCGCATGGGCATATAAAGAACCAAGTCCTCTTGCAGCGCGCTGGGCTAACATGATCCAGACTAACTCTCTCACTCTGGGATTGTCATCGTACAAGCCGGCTTGCATAAATATTTCTTCAACGCCGGTTGCTAAACCTTCATTGTGACTATCAAAAATATTGTAAAGCAATGGTTCACGTCTGATAACACTTGTGTGAGGTTCATGTTGCATTTTCGCAATTTCAAACCAATGGTAAAAATGCGAATAGAGAGGCGTTGGGTCGAAATGTGAAGCAATATAAAAAAAGTGACGTGTTTTCTCAGGAATAAAACTCCCAAGATGCTGGCGAAGCGCAGGCTCAAAATAATCAGCAACCGTCACAATATCTTGCGCTTTTAGAAAGTCGATAAACTTTCTAGCAGAACGTTCAGCCAAAGCATCATACCCTTTGGCATTCTTAACTGAAATCAATGGCGGTAAGTTTCGATTACGATGTTCTTCCAGCTTTAATGATGACCAAGCTCTATCAAGCTCTCTTTTTAACAGTGTAACTTCCTGTTCCCAGGTCAGCGGGACTAAATGAACATTTTGTTGGTACCAAGTGTAATTGTCTTTACCAATACCTGACTTTCCTGTTTTATTTTTTGACTCTTTAACTAACCATTGAACAAACTCATCAGTCGAAACTCTCGCTTTTTCAATACTATTATTAAGAGAGCTGTTTTGATATATTTTTACACGTGATAATAACTTTTTTAATACAAGACCTTGCTCTTTAATATCACGAATACCAGCAACCCAAAGTTCTTTCGCATTGCCTGTTAAGTTCTTCTTAGCCTGTTTATTCAAAGCAGGAATAACGCTCAACTCTTTTGCCAGTTTATTTTGCATTGACTGATTCAATGGAAATTTATATTGCCATAACTCAACCAATGCATGATGTGTTGGTCCTTCATGTGCCGGCACATCACTTTGATAAGTCCATACCGTTTTATAAAATGCTGGATCACGTACCCATGGTTTTAAAACACGATGATTGAAATCGTAACCATTCATTTCTGCACGTACGATATGCCAATCGACTTTTTCAGAGCGGTTCCAGTTTTCAATTTTAAACTGATTAAGTTGTTGCTTTAATTTAACAAACTGTTGATAACGCTGATTAAACATTTTTTCAGTATAATCCGGCACACCCTCAATCATAGGTGGATTTTCAAAGCTTCTCCATTGTTTAAAAAACTGGACAAAACTTTGGTAACTTTGTGATGTGTTTTGCTGAGTATCCGCTAGTATACTAAAGCTGAAGAAAAAAGAATTGAAACTAACAATAAATAATAAAGTGGTAAATATTTGTTTTTTTAGACGTGGAAAAATCATACTAAAAAATTTTAGTTTTTTTGTTATTTTATACATAGACTCGCCCTTGGTTACCAATCTAATTCAAGGAAGAGTCTACAGAAAAAAGAGCTAAGCCAAAAGCTTAAACCATAAATTTTTATTTTAGATTCAGAAAGTAATTAATTTAATCCTTTAACTATATCTTCAACACTGTCTTTTGCATCACCGAATAGCATATTAGTATTGTCTTTAAAAAATAAGGGATTCTGTACACCAGCATAACCGGTGTTCATGGAGCGTTTAAAAACAATCACTTGTTTAGCATGCCATACTTCTAATACTGGCATGCCAGCGATAGGACTAGCCGGATCTTCTGCGGCCGCTGGATTTACCGTATCATTGGCTCCAATCACTAAAACAACATCAGTATTTTTAAAGTCATCATTAATTTCATCCATTTCCAATACTATATCGTAAGGTACTTTAGCTTCGGCTAGTAATACGTTCATATGTCCAGGTAATCGTCCCGCAACCGGATGAATACCAAAACGAACATTAATCCCTTTATCACGCAATTTTTTAGTCATTTCGTTAACTGGATACTGGGCTTGCGCGACAGCCATACCGTATCCTGGGGTAATAATAACTGAGCTGGCATTGTTTAACATATGCGCCACTTCATCTGCACTGGTTTCAGAAAAATCACCATAATCTTGATTGCTGTTGGTTGAAACTTCAGTTCCAAAACCTCCGGCTATCACACTGATAAATGAGCGATTCATAGCTTTGCACATAATATAACTGAGTATTGCCCCGCTCGATCCTACAAGTGCCCCAGTAATTATCAACAAGTCGTTACCTAACATAAAACCAGCGGCGGCGGCGGCCCATCCCGAATAAGAGTTTAACATAGACACCACAACGGGCATGTCTGCACCACCAATAGATGCCACCAGATGCCAACCAAAAATCAGCGCAATGATTGTCATAGCGATTAATGTACTTAGCTCTCCATTTTGCTGAACAAAATGAACCATTAGTACAAAACAAATAATGCCTGCCAGTAAATTCATTTTATGCCGATGAGGTAACATTAACGGCGAACTTGAAATAAGACCCTTGAGTTTACCAAATGCAACCACAGAACCGGTAAATGTTACAGCACCAATGAATACGCCCAAAAATACCTCTACCAAATGAATATTCAGTAACATACCTGATAAAATGCCGTGCTCTAAAAAGCTATTATATCCAACTGCAACCGCTGCTAAACCAACAAAGCTGTGTAGCATAGCGACTAGCTCTGGCATTTGTGTCATTTCAACTTTCAATGCAAAATAAGCACCAATAGCACCGCCAACAATCATGGCCATAAACAAATAAATAAAACTGGTAACGCTGGGGTTTATAATCGTTGCCATTAACGCAATAGCAATTCCGATAATGCCATACCATACGCCATTTTCAGCAGACTCTTGTTTACTTAAACCTGCAAGACTGAAAATAAATAAAACTGCAGCGAGAAAATATGCACCGTTGATAAAAGATATGTCGTTTACATTCAGAAAGTCATTCATCATTTATTCCTCCTTCCTGAACATTTTTAACATTCGCTTAGTCACTACAAAACCACCAACAACATTGATAAAGGCAATTAACACGGCAAAAATAGCAATCCCCATAACCAGAGGATTACTACTTGAAACCTGTAACATTGCACCCACAACAATAATGCCACTGATGGCGTTGGTAACACTCATCAGTGGTGTGTGCAAAGCTTGTGTTACGTTCCATACAACATAATAACCAACAATACAGGCTAAAATAAATACACTGAAGTGCTGCATAAATGCTGCTGGTGCAACCGTTGATAACCACACAAAACTAGCAGCAGCAATAGACATAGCAACCACTTTTATGGGACTTTTATCTTTTTTAACGGTTTCTTTAATTGGAGCTTTTTGTTCCACAGACTTAACTTTGGTAGCTGCGCTCACCTTAACCGGTGGAGGCGGCCATGTGACTTCTCCTTGTTTAGTTATGGTAACGCTGCGAATAACTTCATCATTAAAATTCAAATCAATCTTGCCATTTTTTTTAGGACAAAGCAGCTTGACTAAATTAACCAAGTTATTAGCATAAAGATGACTAGACTGCGTGGGTAACCGAGAAGGAAGATCGCTGTAACCTATGATGCTTACCCCATCAACGTTTACCACTTTATCTTTTTGAGTCAACTCGCAATTGCCTCCCCCCAGCGCTGCCAAATCGACAATAATACTGCCACGCTTCATTGAGCGAACCATCGCTTCAGTAATTAGTTTAGGCGCAGGCTTTCCCGGGATCATAGCCGTTGTGATGATAATATCGACATCCTTAGCCTGCTCAGCGAATAATGCCATTTCCGCTTGGATAAACGCATCACTCATTACTTTTGCATAACCGTCACCACTGCCAGCTTCTTCCTCAAACTCCAGCATTAAAAATTCTGCCCCCATGCTTTCAATTTGTTCTTTCACTTCTGGTCTGGTATCAAACGCACGAACAATGGCTCCCAAACTGCCTGCAGTTCCAATAGCCGATAATCCAGCAACCCCCGCGCCAATAATTAAAACCTTAGCTGGCGGGACTTTTCCGGCAGCAGTGATTTGCCCAGTAAAAAAGCTACCAAAAATATGCGAAGCTTCAACAACCGCTCGATAACCCGCAATATTCGCCATAGAGCTCAACGCATCCATCGATTGTGCTCGAGAAATTCTAGGCACGGCGTCCATAGCTAGCAAATTAATATGCTTGTCAGCATAGGTTTGAATCAGCGATTCATTTTGCGCAGGATAAAAAAAGCTAATTACCGTAGCATTGACCGGTATTTTGGTCATTTCATCTTCATTAGGAGGGTTAACTTTTAATAACAGATCTGACTGCCAAGCACTATCAGTTTCAACAACCGTAGCACCAGCAGCTTGGTACATATTATCTGAAAAACTTGCAGCCGCACCGGCTCCCGATTCAACAACAACAGAAAAGTTAAGCTTCAATAGCTGCTCAATGCTAGCTGGTGTAGCCGCAACTCGCGCTTCATTTTTGGTGGTTTCTTTGACAATACCGATTTGCATAACTTTGGCCCCATAGAATGAGAACCTAAGAACAACAATATAATAGGCTCTAAGTTAGCGTCATTTTTTATTTGGATTAACCTCACTAAACCTACGACTAAATTTAGTGAAAAGCAAATATCTATTCAATAGATTACTAACTTAAATTAAATCTTAACTAAACCTGAGTGAACCTATCTAAATTTCATGCCAAATTATTATCCCAGAAAAATGGGAGGGAGTTTGGCAAACATTTAAAGCTTACCGGTGTTTTACCAACTATCTCACCATCAGGTATTAACTTACTCGGTCTTTCTTCAATAACACTAACTTCCTTTGCTTGAATATATTCAACTTCGGGATATTGGATATGAGAGCCATCGTAAATACTAGTAAATAGACGCAACAACCTTAAGCGGGAAATCTTATTCAAAATGACGATATCTAATAAGCCATCTTGCAAGTTAGCTTTAGGCGCAATTAAAAAATTAGTTCCCGTATACTGAGAGTTCGCAACCTCAACAAAAACACCACTTTTGACAATTTTTTCTCCATCAATAACGAGTTCATAACGCTGAGGCTTAAGTTTTATTAGTTTAAATAAGGTCGCAAAAGTGTAAGCAATATTTCCCATCCATTTAACCGGTATGGCCGCTTGTGCGACCTGAGAAACAAATCCCATACCGACAGCATTAATAAAATAGCGTTTGCTATTTTCTGTTTCAAATGAACCAACATCGAGAGTTTGGGTATGTTGCTGAAGAATAATATCTATCGCTTTTTTCCAGTCAGACTTTTGCAGTCCTAACTCTTTCATAAATGCATTACCAGTACCATTGGGAATCAAACCTATAGGAATTTTTTTATGTTTATTACCAGTACTGATTAATATGTTATAAGGATTATTTAAATAGCCATTGAGAACTTCGTATAAGGTTCCATCTCCTCCCGACGCAATAATACCATCATAATTTTCCAGCGGACAAGACGCGACTATTTGAATTGCATGTCCAATAGACTGAGTAACCACCATATCATACTCAACTTGCTTTTCTGACAAATAATCACAAATCGATGGTTGCAATTTTTTTGCACGTCCATTTCCTGCATGAGGATTATATATGATAAGTAATTTCATAAAATAGAGAGAGGTAATCCTTTGATATAGTTTTTATTTTTAGTTATCTATTTATAATGGCATCAACAAAAAATTTAATTCAAATTAATTTGCACTGCATTTTTTAATCCTCGCAATACAATTGTTTTCATTTCGGTTTCCAATTCCAATTTGCAGGGTTCAATCAGTTGCTGCAAACTTAATTCTTTAATTGCTTTAAAACAAGCTTCCTGATATTCAATTTCATTAAACATTCCGCCAGCAAAAACTATTCTTCCAGGATTAAAGCAGTTCACTACCCAAGAGACAGCCTCACCCAGACGTCGACCACAAGACTCTTTACATAAAGGATGATGATGATCGTGAATATGGTGACTTTTACTTAATGCACCACCGCTAGCTAATTGAGCTAGGCGAAAATACTCTCCCTCTTTTTCCACTTTACAGCTTCCCAATTCACCGCTAAATCCATGTTCTCCCCTAAAAACTTTGCCATCAATCGCGATCCCCATACCAATCCCTGTACCTGACATAATTAATATTTCAACTTGATACTGATGTTTATCATTCGTGTTTTCGGCACAATGCGAATTGAGAATTCCATAAGTTGCAGCTTCAACATCATTGATCACTAAAACTAGCTCACCTTTTTCAGTTAACTCTTGCAAATGATATTGATTAAACTGTGGAACAACATTGCTAATATAGCACTGCTTTCCCTTTAGTAGGCCCGGAAAGGCTACGGCTAACTGGTAATCACTGAGAGAAAACTCTTGCTCTAATTGCTGAATAATTTCTTTTAGTTGGCTGGGCGTAAAATCAATTCCCGTTTGATACTTTCGATCAACTTGCATGTCATCATTTTGAATTCGAACCAACAATTTGGTTCCACCTAAATCGCATGCGATCAATGTTTTGTTGATAACTGTCACTGAACTATTCCTGACTATTCCAAAAGATTGATAAGAATATTGAATTCTAACCGATTGGAGGATGATTATCCCAATATAATTGCGCCAAACTTTCAGCATCTAAGGGCTGGCTGATGAAATAGCCCTGAATCAAATCACAACCTTGCTTAGTTAACTCCTGCAAAGTTCTTTCATCTTCAACACCTTCAGCCACAACCTTTAAGCCCAAATTATGCGCCAAGTTAATGGTTGACTGAGCAATTATTCTATCTTCTGAATAATCAAGCATCTGAGAAATAAAGCTTCGATCAATTTTGAGAATGTTTAAGGGAAGTTTTTTAATATAAGATAAAGATGAATATCCGGTGCCATAGTCATCAAGTGAACACTTAATACCCAAATCATTGAATGCATGCAACTGCTGCATTGCCCTGTCAAGATTACTAATTAATGCCGTTTCAGTAACCTCAAATTCAATTTCACCGGGCTGAATATCATATTCTTGCATCATTCTTTTGACCTGTTCAACAAAGTCATCATCGATAAGGTTTCTGGTAGAAAGATTAATCGCTACCGACAACTCAACCCCCTGTTTTTTCCAAGTTTGAATTTGTGTCATTGCCGTTTTAACAACCCAGTGAGTTAACGGATGAATTAGCTGAGTAAGCTCTACCAGTGGTATAAATTTAGCAGGAGGTAGTAAACCATACTGCTTGTGTTGCCAACGAACCAATGCTTCACAGGCAAATATTCGACCTGTTTTTATGTCAAATTTAGGTTGATAATGCAAAATGAGTTCATCATTTCTAATAGCTTCTGCCATTTCAGCCATAATAACGAAACGCTGATTAGTATCCGCATCCATGTCTGGCGAATATTGCAGAATCCCTCCCCCCTGATTTTTAATTTGGTACATAGCTAATTCGGCACAACGCAACATTTCACTTGCACTATGCTGTACACCTAAGGTGGTAGCAACACCAATACTAGAGCTAATTTCTAAGTTCAAACCATCAACAACAAAAGGTAGTTCAATAGCTTGACGAATCAACTCCGCAATTTTCATGACCTGTGATGATTGTTGTTTTTTGGCAATGAGTACACAAAACTCATCGCCACCTAAGCGATAAACTTCACAAGTTTGGTCATTCAAAACCTGATTTAGCCTTGGGCCAATTAACTGCAATAATTTGTCACCAATTTGGTGATCCAAAGTATCATTAATTTCTTTAAAGCGATCGAGATCGATAAGGATTAACCCCAGGAAGCCATCATCTTTAACTAAATTCTTCAAATAGGTTTGGCAATCTTTATTCAGTGCATTTCGATTAGGTAACTGGGTTAATGAATCTATCGTTGCCAGATTTTTCATGGATTGGTATTGACGAGCATTAGCCATTGCAAGAGAAATACTGGTGCCGATAGTTTGATAAAACTCTAATTCATCATTAGGGATTTCGGCGTCTTGTTTATATCCGATAGCAACACAGCCCAATGCCACTCCCTGATAAATAAAAGGCATGGCAACTCCAGCTTTCACACCTTCTTGTATAAGAGCAGTCCGCATAGGCGAACTTAAACGTTTATCCAGTTCAATCGAATGAAAAGTTTCTAATTTCTGCGAGCGCATTGCCGTACCAATAGGGGAACCTTCTTCATCAAAAGGAAATACTTGCCGCGTTTGCAGTAACCCACGACTAACGCCGCGACTCGCAATAATTTGCATAGTTTGATTATCCGAATTCATTTCAGTAAAAACAATCCACGAATCTCTTTGTAAAGTATGCAATAAATTGACGACTTGTTCCGCAATATGTTTAATGCTGCGACTTGTATGCAGCTTTTCTAATAGACTGTTAATCAAGCTCAGCTGTGAATTTTTTCTTGCTAAACGGCCTTGAGAACGTAATAAATTACGCTCAACGTTTTGTTGTTCGGTCATATCAAGAGCAACACTGACAATGACCTCTTCTCCTTCATAAGTTGTCGTTTCAGCAGTAATCAACAGTGGTACTTCCTCGCCATTTTGGGTCACACCATTTAGATAGATTGACCCACCCCCCGAAATGAAAAACTGTTCCATTTCCAGCTCCACACGTTTCCGATCTTTTGGGTGAACCAGTGAAACAAATTTTTTGTGTTGTAAGTTTTTATCGTCTAATTCAAAGCGGGATAACAAGTATTGGTTCCAGCGTAAAAACTCCCCTTGCCGATTAAGCATAAACATTAATGCAGGTGCTGAATCTAATTGTGTTTGATTAAGTTGTACTTCATTTTGTAGTTCTTGATTAATAACCTGTCGTTCTAACTCTGCTGCCACTCGATAAGAAAAAACTTCCAACATATTGGTCAACAAAGAAATATTATTTAAGGCGTGTTTTTGATAAGCCACAAAAAAGCCAATATTTTGATTTTGAGAACCTTTCAGAGTACTACCTATAAAGCTTTTTGCTCCGAGCTGAGCCAAAACCTTATCATCAGGAAACTCACTTTGAGCCTGTTCAGATAATAAATAGAGATCGTGTTTTAAAATAGCTTGATGATGTGAATTTTCTAAAGGGTAATCAAAATTAGGCTGAATCTTACCATCCGAATAAAAAGAAACAGTCTGGATTTTACTTTGGGCTTTATCTTGCCAACGTCCGATAATCGCACTATCAAACTCTAGGTTTTGGCTAAGATGTGCTAACAGCTCATGCAAAAACTCCTCGCCTAAACGCCCAACTGTCGCTCGTAATAAAGCCTTAGTCGCTCGCTCAAAAGCTGAGCTAGCATTTGGGTCAACATTGGATTGATCTAATTTTTGCATACAACAAATACTGCGTTGGCTATATAAGAGAAGCGGTTGTGCGATAATACGTGCCACCCAACTTGCTCATATTTTGCTAGTCTAGTCTTCATTAGTCTAATCTCGCATCACAATATTCTAGTAGTATAAGTACCACAACAACCGAATAGTTCAGTAAATGCTCACAATATTCAATTAATAATAACGTTTAACTAGGGCGTGTTTATCTTTCATTCTTTGAGATTGCCGAAGCCATTTTTTTGTCCTGCAAGGCAAAAGATGTATCCTGTAGTCATTCTACAGGTTCAGCTTTTAACGCAGCAGGGCGAAAAAATGGTTCGGCCCTACGGGTTGTGGCTAAAATTTCGTCACTCTTCGTTACTTGTCGCTGATTTAGAGTGACTAAACCACGCTCCGCGCGCCTCGATTGGCAAAATTTTAACCGCAACAATCTCAAAGAATGAAAGATAAACACACCCTAATATTTTATTAGCCATACTTACCTGACAAGACCTCTATAATGACACTTAAAAGTGTCACACTCAGGCTAAATTCAGTCAATCTTAAGGCTTTTCAACAAAGTATCTATTCATGACTACGACCTGCATAAATGCATTGTAGCTAACACAAATACTCTAAAGTCGAATCAGATATGGTGATAATTTCGGCTGTAACTAAATGATTTATATGACTCCGAATAGCCTCTTCATTTCCTTTAAGAGCTAGATGAGAAGCAATATAGTTACGTAATGAGTTCACTCTTTGAGGTCTTTCTTCAACAGGTCTTGTCGTAATACTACTGACCAATTTTTGAACGCTTTCTTCCCACTCTCCAATTTTAACCTGCCGACAAAGACGACCAGACTTTTTTACATGTGCGATCAGTGGCGTAAAACCAAAGTCGTTCGTTATAACTTCAAAAACAACATCTTTATCAGCTTCACTATCTAGCTTGCCCAAATAATAAGCCAAATGGAAATCCAGATTATTCGGCTGCATATCTTTAATTTGAACAATAGCAAGATCGATGGGACCATCGTATTTTTTATCTGAAAAATTCAGTCTGGGCTGGTTCGCCCCCATGAAAACGATAACCTTTTCATAAGCAGATAGATTGATCTTTGCTAAGCTTCCAATATTCTCATAATCAATAAATGCCCACTTCATCATAAATTACCTAAACATATAACCTCAATAGAACGCTAACTCTCAGTTAAGCAGAGTTTCTTAAATTTTATTGAGTTAAGCAAACAGTATCAAGTATTGTTTAGTTATCTTTACCGCTAATGAGTGATAATTCTTAATTTATAATAACAATATTAGTCATGAGTCGAAAATGAGTCACTTTACCGGCTATTCACATCTTTTCTTCAAGATCTGAGCTTCCAAAACAGTCCAATGCTGATTAATGTATTTTTTTAACCACAAGTTTTTTAAGGGCTTAAAAAAACGGCCAATAATGCTCGGATTTTTAAGTAATTTTTCTGCAATGGTGTTAATTAACCACGCTTCATCAAAAGCAATCCATTCACTAGCAACGCTATGCAGATTTGTTGAACACACTGGAGCAACTTCATTTTCTAATATATTATTCAGCTCCGCTAAAGAATATTCTGATTTGGCACAAATATCGCTGATATTTTCATAACAAAGAGAAACATCGGTATCTAGGAAGAGATCAGAAAATGCTATCCATATCTTTTTTCTTTCACTCAGGTTTGTAAAGTTATGAATTTCCATTGTTTTTTATCTATTTACATTCATCGAATAAAACAAAGAATAGAAATACTGCTCACAGTATAAAAGCCCCACTCGTCTATTCTTTTAAAATGGCATTATGCTACAAATTTAATTTCTATTATTATGTACTATTTATTACCATAAAAGTGACTTTTTTGCACTTATTGAAGTTAAAAAATCAACGTCATATTCATGCACAATGATCGAACCATATTCTTGAACTTTTTCTGAAATTGCTTTTTCACTTTTTTCGTTAATATCACACACACCAACCCAAGCATTTCTTTGTGTTTTTTTTGCTGCATACAGGCATTGATCTGCAATATTAACTACTTGCTGCCAAGTTAAACTATCTAATTGGTTAGGAAGAAATGGAAAACAAGCAAAACCAATAGAACAAGTTTTTCTGATAACTCGCCCATCACCGATATCAAAATCATAAGATTCGACACACTCTCTTATCCGCTCAGCAAGCATCGATGCTGATTTTCGTTCAGTAAAGCGAGCTACAGCAAGAAATTCTTCCCCTCCCCAGCGAACTAAATAGTCTGAGCTACGAAATATATCAGACAGTATTTTTTTTATTTGCACTAAAATTTTATCTCCAGCATCATGTCCATAAGTGTCATTCACTGATTTAAAGAAATCGATATCAATCAGAAAAAATAAGTGGTCAAAATTATGAGGAGTTCTCGATGATTTCTGTAAATGTTTATCTCGATAGTCACGTAAAGATTTACTAATATCATCTTGCATATATCTTTCAATAAAATGTCTATTTTTCAAACCTGTCAATGCATCTGTAACGCTAATAGCTTCCATTTTCTTATAAGCAATATTTAACTCTTTTGTACGCTCAACCACTTTTCTTTTAAGTATTTTTTGAAAATAACGATAGCGTTTTAGACGCCATCGATATATCAAAAAGATGGTAAATATAAATGTCGTTATATAAATAAAATAAGCCAAATAGTTGCGAAACCATGGTGGAGAAATATTTAACGCTATTGACTCTTTTTCTATTATATTGCCTTCCCGATTCTTGGCCCTTATCAATAAGCGATAACTTCCCTCCCATAGATTAGAATAATCTTTAAATGCTTCTTTACTCCATTGTGACCACTCTTGATCGGCACCATCAAGCTTAACCTGATACCGATTAAATTCTGAACCATTAAAGCTAGTCGCAGCAAATTCAAAGCGCAATCGATTATCGGTGTAAGGTAACTCTATTGGCCTAGGTAAACCAGCTCCCATAAAAAGTTTTCGTCCCTTACCTGTTACCACTCGTCTCAATAAAATATCAAATGACAACTTATAATTTTGATTCGACTCATATTTGTATCGATACAGTCCATCGACTGTACATAACCACAATATATTATTGTGATCAAGATAGATCTTTTCTGAAGAGACTCCACGCAATGCCGCCAATGGTTCCTCGTTCCATGTTAACGTATTTTCATTAGCAACCTTCACAAGAGCGTATTTAGTTGTTATTTTCTCATTAATCGTTTGTATACTTGTCATCCAATATCCCAATTCATTTTGCTCAACGGCTCGAACTAATTGAGAATTTTCTTTTTCAAATAAACGCTCTAGGTTCTCTGCAGGAATAAAATTCTGCTCTTTTTCGTTAAATTTTAGAATTCTTTTCCCAGAGACAAAATAAATAACGCCCGACAACTTAACCATCACATTATTACTTAAACTATTAAGACCATGTGAAAGGTTAAAATGCTTAACTTTTGGTTGTCCAGAATCGGGCCAATCTTCAGGAAAACTTACTCGAGTAATTCCTTTATTACTTGAAGTTAACCAGATTCGATCAGCACTATCAAACTCCATCAGGAGCATTTCATCTTTGATTGACTTTACTTGGTAACTTTTCCATTTATTACCTTCCAGACGAAGTACATTAAGTCCAAACCGGTTACTGACCAGTATCTGTTTAGTTTTTCCCGGCTGCGGTAATAATGAGTATGTTGTTTCGATAGGTTCAGCAGTTATTTTTATCGCCTGACTTTCTATAACTTCAAACACTCCGAGAACATTGGTCACTAAAAGTCGACCGTGAGTTGACAAAATATCCATGACCAAACTTCCTATGCCGGGAATACGTTCAAATTTTGGGCTAGGACCTGAAACTAACCGATAAAGACCTATCGATGTACCAATAAAAAGCTGATTATTATGATGAGCGACACTAAGTACCTGTCCCTCTAAACCTACTAGCTGATTAAATTTTGTTAAAGGATTAGCAATTTCTACTCGAGAGATACCACGATCTGTCGCCAGCCATAACGCATCTTCTCTATCCTGATACATTTGATAAATAGCGTTATCAACGAGCCCATTTGCTTTATTAAGATGATGTATCCAGTCACCATTTTGATCAAGGATCACAACACCAAACTGCAGTGTACCAACAGCTAAGCGGCCATCATTCAAAAGCTGACCTTGATAAAGACTCCTTAATTGCTCGTCAGCTTCAGTTTCGAACCTGATAAACTTATTCTCACTGTAAATCATAAGCCCCAGTTCACGACTACCAATAATAAACGTGTCCGTACCTGTTGAAGGCCACGGCAATAAAAATAATATGTTATTTTTTTTAAATACCTCCCCACCAGAAAGAGGCTTTAGCTCATCTTCAACAAGTTCTAACAATCCTATTTCTGGCTCTCTTACAAAAATACGCTCCTCAAGTTGAAATGAAAAGTGAAATCTTTTTTTGGGATACCAAGCTTTAATACTATTACCGTCGTAACGAAACATTTTTTGCATTGAGTGAAAAATAATACCCTTGGATGTAATATGTATATTCCAAATATCAGCAAAATCTTTATCTATTTCGGGAATTTTGTCGAGTAGAGAATAATAGCTTAAATTACCATACTCATCTGGTCCTAAATACCCAAAATCTCCAATAACCCCAACATAAATCCGCCCTGTTTCTGGATCTGTTTTTAATGATCGAACAGTTGTTCCATTTACTTGAATTAAGCGCCAAGAAATACCATCATACTCAAGAACTCCATTATTATTACCAATGTAAATTAAACCATCTAGCGATTGTGTTATTGCCCAATTCTGTAATGATGTACTATACTCTTTGGGTAGAAAGTTTTGTATAAGTGGAGTTCCTAAAGATTGCAGTTCTCGCTGAGGCGCAGTTTGAGCAACAAGCGGACTACAGGTAATCTGAATGAATAGAAAGAACAAAATAAAAAAGCTATTTTTTAAGACATCAACCATGAATAGAAACTCTGTTAAAATCAATCAAACCTCTAACCTGAATTAATTTTAGTACATAAAGGATAATTATCATCTTTTAATAACAACGATGAATTTTTAACTTTCTAGTGTTTCTATTTATCTACTTTAAACTACTTATTACAGAGTTAACTCATTTATCGTATTTTTTCATATTGAACGGGCTGGATTTGAGCAAATTATAGCATCAAAGAATATATATTATAATTAGAAGAATAAAATTACTAATGTTGACAAATCATAGACTTGCATCTCAATCCTTTCGGTTACTTTGGATTGCCATTTTTATATTATTTTCAGGTTTTTCATCATCAGAAACAGACCGTTATAAAGCTTATGGCATCAAAGATGGTCTTGTCCAAATGACAGCCAATACCATCACTCAAGATAAAAAAGGATTTATCTGGATAGGGACTCAAAATGGCTTAAGTCGATACGATGGATACCGCTTTAAGAACTTCCAACATAATTCGGAAAACAAGCATTCATTATCACATAATTATGTTGGTAAATTATTGTTTGATAGTAGAGACAACTTATGGATCATGACATCCAATGGGCTAGACAAGTACGAGCCTGAAAAAGAATACTTTTCACACTATGAAACCAGCTCATTTAATAAGGAATTTTTTAGTCGGCTATTTGTTTGGTCTCTACGAGAAGGACCTGATAACACCTTGTTGTTGGTAACGACGAAAGGGGTGATAGTTTTTGATATTGAAAAAGAAAATTTTTATTTTTTAAATTCAGTTAAACGACAAGATCAGAAAGTAAATGATAATAGTCAGCTCTGGCAATCTGAAATTAATGATGCTTTAATGATCGACCACTCAAAAGTCATCTTTGCTACCAGCAATGGAGCTCATCAATATGATACGGATTCCCTCAACAATATCCAAATAAGAGCGAATAAACTAAATGATGGTAGTGAGCCTAGACTATATTGTATGTCAAAAGAGTTTCAGAATATTCGATTTTACTGTAGCCGTTCTGGAGTTTATTTCTCTCAAGCTGATCAGCTCTATCTTCTTTCAAATCACTTGTTAAAGTTACCATCAGCACCTATTACATTACACATCAACACAGTCAAACAAGAGCTCTGGATTGGTACATTTGATGGCCTTTTTGTCAAACCCATAATATTAAACAATTTTCCTGAAAACTTCCTTCAAACTAAGATAGAAAAAATATCAAATGATAAAATTTTATCGATACTCCAAGACAAAGACAATGTCATGTGGATTGGTACAGACGGAAAAGGAATTTCCAAAATAACACCTGATTCAAGGATATTTAAACATCTTGAAGCAGATAGTAGAGTAAGTAAATTCAAGGGTGAGAATTTAGAAAAGTCACCCTACCTAGCAAATTCGGTAATAGCGAGCATTGTCATCGACAAAGATAAAAATATTTTACTAGGTGACTCAAAAGGCGTAGTTAACATTATCAATAATAAAACAAATACTATTGATAAAGTTACTTTTCGTGACAACTTTAACTTACCTATAAGGAGCAGTATACTCGATATCGAGCGAGGTATTAATAATCAAATATGGGCTACTAGTGCAAGAGGCTTGTCAAAGTCAAATATCAATGGAAGCGAGCAGATTGCCTACGAACTACTTGATAAAAATTCGACTCAAAATAATTACCCCACTCAAATAATAAAATTTAAGGAACATCTATTGGTAACAGGATTACTATCAGGCCTGTCGAGCTTCAACCTTACTCACAAAAAATTCACTTCTATCAAACCAGTAAACTGGTCTAATAATGACGCTTTTGCTCCTTTTATTAAAACTGTAGTCATAAACAATAATGTTCTCTGGATGGCTGGTTATGAGGGCCTGCTTTACCAATATGATCTCAACTCTAAATATGGGTTTGTATACAAAATTCAGGATTCTAAGAACAAAAACCATTCTCTTTCTCAGGTTTTTGGACTTACTCTAGTTCAGCCAGATCAACTATGGATTGCTGGTATGGGAGGTTTAATAAAATTTGATATTAAAAGTAAAATAATGACCCATATAAAAGAATTGCCTTCGGCTCAGCAGACTTTTTATGCAGTTATTACAGACTTAAATGGTTTTATCTGGGCCGCATCAGACACTCAACTTTTGAGAATTTCACCACAAAATTATTCAACTCATATATTCAATAATCAATCTGGAATGCCTATTACGGAGTTTTCTACTCCAGTAGCGATAACAAAATCTAATCAGCTGATCTTTGGCGGAATCAACGGCGCTTTAATTTTCAAACCAGAGGACTTAGATTTTAATCAAGAAAATCATGTTATTACTCCAAGTGATTTAGCGATCAAACGTCAAATAGCATCTAAAAATGGTGCTGAATTTTGGCAGTCCGAACCATTAGCGAATAGCGGCTATATTCAATTAACAAAAGAAACCAATAGTATAAGAGTAGCTTTTACTGTATTAAATTTTGCAAAAAATACCAATCTTCAATACCGCTATCGTCTTATTAATTACGACGACACTTGGAACTTAACTGAAACTAATAACCCCAATGCTATTTATACCCAGCTACCTAATGGACAATACCAATTTGAAGTATCATTTAGCTATGATGGCATCCATTGGCAACCAACTCAATCCATTTTGGATATCAACATTTTACCCGCTTGGTGGGAAACAATATGGTCTAAAATAGCTTTTGCGCTGTTGCTACTATTCACTATCAAACAGTTCCACTCATGGAAAGTTCACAATCTAAAAAAACAGGCTATCATTTTATCAAAAAAAGTATCAGACCGAACCCATGAAATTCAGGAGCTGCTCGATCATAGAACACAGTTTTTCTCATATATCACTCACGAAATTAAAACACCTTTATCGCTCGTACAAGATCCTTTAAGTCGCTTAGTCAGAGATCCTAATGACAGGGATTATGAACTGATTAATATCGCTCGTAGAAATGCTAATAAGGTATCAGAAATGATAGAAAAATTATTAGATTCCTCAAATATAAGTTTTACAAGCCCAAGATACACCGTTTACTTAGTCCCCAAAATACAGAATGCCATTCACCAACTTTCAGAATTTGCAAAACAGAATTCAGTTTCTATTGAGCTACGTCGTCAAGTTGACTGCTGTGTATACGCAACCGATGACGAAATTGATATTATATTATTTAATTTGTTAAGTAATGCGATCAAATATAATAGAAAAAATGGTCGAGTGATTATTAGTTGTTCAATGCTCAACCAACAAAGTGTAATAACAATCGCAGACGAAGGCAAAGGATTCACAGGATCTCAGTTCGGACAAACAAGTAATAAAGGAAAGCCGCGTTACGGCCTTAAATTAGTTCATCAGGTGATCGACTCACTCAATGGGAAACTGAGAATAAAAAGCAAAGAAGATATCGGTACAGTGGTTCATGTCAGATTACTCAGTTCGAGTAACCCACACAGTTCTTATAGTTTAAACAACGAGCAGTTCAGTAGTGAAATTGATTCAACTCAAACTGACGCTTTTCAAGGTCAACCAATGCTCTTCATCATAGATGATGACTTAGAGCTACGTAATTATTTAAATCAAATACTATCGAATAACTATCAATGTTTAACCTTTTCCAATGCTGAAGACGCTCTGGGAAAAGCTCTCCAACTCATTCCCGATATTATTATCTCGGATATCAATTTGCCGGGTATGAGCGGAATCGAATTAAGTCGACAATTGTACTCAAATCAAGAAACCAGCCATATCCCTATTATTCTACTCACAGCAAAAAGTGATCTAAACACACAAAAACAGGGATTTAAAAACCATGCCGTTGATTACATTACCAAACCCTTTAATAGCGAAGTTTTAACCTTGAAGATCACAAAATTTTTAGAACTCATTCAGAAATCTAGCCAGCAACGTCAAAAAGTTTCACTTTTCAATCAATATATAGAAGTCGGTGAAGATTCTGATGGATTAAATGAAAAAGATCGTTTATTTATGCAGAGGTTCTTAGATAACCTAGCATTAAACTATAGCGATTCTGAGTATAAACTTGAAAATTTAGCGAATGATATGTTTATGAGCAAAACTCAGTTATCTCGAAAACTCAAAGCAATTTGTTCCAAAACCCCCGTTGAATACCTTAAAGAATACCGTCTTGAAAGATCCTTAAAATATTTGGCTGACGGACTCTCTTTAGGTGATGTATCTTCTCGATGTGGTTTCACCTCCCAAAGTTACTTCTCGACCTCTTTTAAAGCATTTTTTAAAACAACCCCAAAACAACTTCAACTATCACTCATTAAAGAAAAACGCGATTAGTTTTATCATGTAAATATGTCACATAATTGACACTATAAAGATCAATTTAACGCCATTTTGGAAAAAATGGCTGCTAAATCAAAAAATTTTAAACAATTTTTTGATTAGAATTTAAATCGATTTCAATGAATCTCAGTTACAACGAGATCTAGATGAAATTTTATAACCCATTGATTATATTAAAATAAAAATAGTCATCAAATATAAACTATGTGTGATGTAAAAATAACACTATAACAATAATCCGGTCACAAGCCTTCAAAGAAAGCAATTTTTTATAAGGCTACAAGACCAAAGGAGAACTTATGAAATTCAAAAGTATAGCAGCCTTACTCTTATTAAATGCCAGCGCATTTGCGGCGACAGAGCCAACAAACTCACTGACAAGTGCGAATGTTAAAACTCAAAATAATGAAATTCAAACGATCGAAACTGGAGATACAGCAAGTGAAAAGCTTACAAGCTTTGACTCTACTAAAGACCACTTATGGGCATACAGTAGTGAAGGTCGTGAAGTCTTCAACGTTGTAACCGATAAAGGCGATGTGATCAAAGCTGTCGATGTCGATGGATTTGCCTATTCTGGTGATATGATCTTAGGACGCACCCAAGATCTGAAAAATTATGGACTTAAAGTCTATAACGGAGATGATGAAGAGAATAGCGCGGCCCAAAAAACTCACTCAACAGATAAATTAGGAACCATTATTTATCCGACTTCAGGCCGTAAATGGCCAAATGGTAGAGTCCCTGTTGCTTTTGCATCAAACCTTGGACCAAAAGCGGTAGAAGCCATAAACTATGCTCTTAATCATTGGAATACAAACACTAATGTTCAATTTGTAGCCCGCTCAAATGAAAGAGATTATATTGTCGTTCAAGGTGGAAATTCCTGTTCTGCTATGATTGGTCGTCAAGGTGGTGCGCAATATGTCACTTTAGCCGAAGGTTGTGGATATGGTGGCGCTATTCACGAATTAGGGCATGCACTGGGTTTTTACCACGAACAAACCCGTCAAGATCGCGACAACTACGTCACTATCTACTGGAATAACATCCAACGAGGCATGGAATATAATTTTTATGAAACGACAGCTAATCAAGGTACATCACATGGAAATTATGACTATTATTCAATCATGCACTATCGAACCACCGCCTTTGGCATTAATAATGCCACAACAATCTGGCCTACTTATAGCGGTGTCGATACCGCCCGCATCGGCAATAGCACACAACTATCTCGAGGTGACATAGCAGCCGCTAATGCAATCTACGGAACTCCAGACGGTGGAGTCACTCAGTACACAGGCTATCTATCAAAGACAAATGATTTCCAAATTCAACCTAACGGAAAATATTTCAATCATTCTGGAGGCCAAATTGAAGGAACGCTTACTGGGCCTAATAACTCAGATTTCGATCTAGAACTTTACCAATGGCAATCGAATAAATGGGTAAAGGTTAGTAGTTCGACAAACTATGCTTCTAGTGAAAAAATTACAATAAATGGACAAGATGGATTCTATTATTTTAAAGTTCTTTCTTATGAAGGATCAGGCAACTATACATTAAAAATCAAGAAAAATTAGAGCTCTCAGGGAGCTCTAGATCTTACCTGAAAGAGTTATTTTTAACCCACAAGAGAAAGGTCTAGTGCTCCTCCCTGACGAAAGTCAGTACACGGTTTGGGATAATAAGTGCAACTTCTGGAAAGAGCTCTGGAGGCATAGTTTCACATTTTTCTCGCCAAAGGAAAATACAATATGAATTGTAGACACCTGAGCGGAAATGCCTCCTAGATTAACAAATTAATTTAGAGTCATCTTTAAATAAAAAGCTAGAGCAAAGTTTTTAGCGGTTTTATCATCAACAATTTTAAGCAAGTTGAAAAGAAAAAATTAGAAGGCTATCTCTCCCTACAAGCCCAAAAAACTTTCCGATGATTGCTGGATGTACCAAAAGATAATAGTGGTCGACACATTCGAAAAACACAAAAACTCAATTCGAGATTTTTTATTCGATATACACGTCAATTACCAAAATTAAGGTCTATATTATCAATTAGTGTTGCAAGTTTTACCAACATATTTTTTTATACAAGCCCTAAGCCAATATTAGTTAATGGCTCAATTAGCAATATCTAATTAGGCAAGGATATCAATATGACGCCTGTAGTAAAAACAATTATTGTTGAAGATGAAAAAATAGTCGCTTTAGATTTGAAGCGGCGCTTATTAAAAATGGGCTATCTTGTTATTGCTATAGTGAGCTCTGAGGAACAATACAATAAGATTAGCAACAAACAAAGTGCCGATATCATTCTCATGGATATCAATATTAAAGGTACTACAGACGGAATTTCTTTAGCAGAAAAAATTAATCAATCGTGTGGAACCCCTGTTATTTATCTCACCGCCTACTCCGAAGAAAGTACATTATCTCGCGCAAAAAAAACAAAACCTTATGGGTATCTACTTAAACCATGTTCAGATAGAGATCTCGATGTGACTTTACAAGTAGCCATGGAACGATTTAGCGCCGATCAAGCTTTAAAGGAAAAAGAAGTTCATTTAAGTTTAGCGCTAGAAGCAGCTGGTTTTGGCACTTGGGAGTTTGACCGTAATCGACAAAAGATGCTTGTTATCAAACAACCAGAGACTAAAAATGAGCAAGTAATTTCATGGGATTCATTTTGGAATGTATTGCCAGAATCAGAAAAAAATAAGCTATCTAGTGCAATCGCTCAATTAAAACCTTTTTCAAATAAACAACTTGAGTTGGAAGTTGAAATACCTATTAAAAACAATCGTAAGCATTGGATAAAATTATATGGACGATCTTACATCGAACAAAAACAAACAAACTTAAAGCTTGTAGGAACAATAAAAGATGTCACTGAAAACCATGAAATTGAAGAGACACTTAAACAAGCCGCCACGGTATTTCATAGCACCGACGAAGGTATTGCTATTTTAGATAAAAATAGAAGTATACTGAATATCAATACGGCTTTTTATAAAATATTTGGTTACCAACCTGAAGAGGTCATTGGATCTAAACTAGATTTTCTTGCGATTAACTGGATAAAATGGTCATCAGAGCAATCAGTTTGGAAAGTTGTTAGGAAAAGTAACAATTGGCGAGGTGAAATAAAAGCACTAACAAAAAACAATGAGATCGTTAACTTGCAGATTAATATTAGTAGTATTCCTAGCACGCAAGATTTGAATGTGAAGTATGTTGTTGTTTTATCGGATATTTCTTCTTTAAAAGCTGCTCAAAAAAAACTTGCTCATATTGCTTATTACGATGGTTTGACTGACTTACCTAATCGCGCGCTATTACTTGATAGATTTAAACTAGCGATCAATCGTGCACAACGAAATGAAAAATTAATTGCCATATTATTTATTGATTTGGATGATTTTAAGCGAATCAACGATACCATGGGTCATCAGGTTGGTGATCTCATGCTTAAAAAAATTGCTAAGAGGTTTGAATCTAGAATTCGTAAAACAGATATGATTAGTCGACTTGGCGGCGATGAATTTGTCGTTTTGATGGAAGACATTGAATCAATTCACTACGCAGAAGCGCTTGCTGACGCATTACTTAGCATTTTGTCAAAACCATTAATGTTAAAGAGCACAGAAATTATTCCAAGCGGTTCTATCGGTATCAGTATTTATCCAAACGATGCACAAGATCAAGACGCCTTAATTCAAATGGCTGACACTGCCATGTATTCAGCTAAGGATAACGGTAAAAATTGCTACGCTTTTTATACACAAGAAATGACCAGGAGAACTTTAAAATACCTAGTTAAAGAACAAGAAATACTAAGAGCAATTAATAATAATGAATTGGAATTATATTACCAACCCATTATAAACGCATCAGCAAAAGAAACCCAGGTTATTCTTGAAGCTCTGTTACGCTGGAATCACCCCAAACTAGGTATATTATCCGCGGATGAAATCATACCCTATGCCGAGATGGGATTGTTAATACTGAATATCGGACAATGGATTATTGAAGAAGCAGGAAGACATGTCAGAGTTTTTTATGATGCAGGAATATCGAATGTTCAAATCGCCGTTAATGTATCGATTAAACAATTTATTAATCAAGATTTAGTGGCATTTATTAACTTAGCTTTAAGCAAAAACAAAATCCCACCAAAATCGTTAAAAATAGAAATTACTGAATCGTTTTTGCAAAATGAGGAATCAGTTTTAACAACATTGAAAACACTTGACGATTTAGGCATAGAAATAGCGTTAGATGATTTTGGTACAGGTTATTCATGCCTTAGTTCACTCAAAAACTTACCAATCAAGTACTTAAAGATAGATCGTTCTTTTGTCAATGATATTCCTAATAACAAAGATGATTGTGCAATAGCATCAACAATTATTGCTATGGGGCATCAACTTAACAAAAAAGTTATTGCTGAAGGTGTCGAAAATAAAAGTCAACTAAGCTATTTAAAATCTTTAGGTTGTGATTATTTCCAAGGTTATTATATAAGCAAGCCTAAACCATTAAAGACTATTTTACGTGAGTTGACAAACCCAAAAGCAGAACAAAAAAATGCAAA
>JAUIHB010000289.1 GCA_030432465.1 Gammaproteobacteria bacterium | reverse complement strand
ACAATACCCATGATAGAGAGCCTTTCCATTGGTTCTATTACTTGCAATCCTTGCTTAATCATCAACTCTCCACCAATACCTGTAAAAATTGCATCAGGAAAGTGTATTTTCAATTGAGCAATTAAGCCTGCGCCTAAAATATCACCAGAGGCTTCTCCAGCAACAAGAAAAAAATGTTTTTTCACAGTTGTACTTATATCTGTAGGATTAGCAATCAGCGCGCAATGCCGCGCTGAGATGAATTGACAAAATCTAGCATGAGTTTAACAGAATTAGACTCTTTGGCTAATGGTGCCAATTGAACAGTTGCCTCTTCTATTTTTAGACCTTGACGATAAATAGTTTTGTAAGCTCTTCTTATAAGAGTGATATCTTCCTGAGAAAAATTTCTTCGTTTAAGACCTTCAGCATTAATCGAGCGTGGGCTTGCATCAGCATACAATACAAAAGGTAAAATATCTTGAGTTACTGTACTTCGAATACCAACAAAAGCATGAGCTCCGATATGGACAAATTGATGGATACCGGAAAAACCACCTAAAATGGCCCAATCACCAACGATAACATGACCAGCTAAATTTGAACTGTTTGCAATAATAATATGCTCACCCAAGACACAATCATGTGCAATATGTGTATAAGCCATAAGCAAATTGTGGTTACCAATAGTCGTCTCACCGCGATCCTGAGCCGTACCACGGTGAATAGTGCAGGACTCTCGGATCACATTATGATCACCAATCACTGTACGCGTTGGCTCTCCATTATATTTTTTATCTTGGTTCGCTTCACCTATAGAAGAAAATTGATAAAAATGGTTAAACTTCCCAATCGTTGTATGACCATTAATCACAACATGCGGTCCTACGACGGTCCCCTCACCAATTTCAACATGTTCATCAATGATAGAGAAAGGACCCACACTAACATTATCAGCAAGCTTTGCAGATGGATGGATTATTGCGCTTGAATGAATCACGACTATATTTCCTGTTTTGAGCACATTAATTGAGCAGCACAAACAATATTACCGTCAACTTCCGCTGTTGCATCAAATTTCCACAGTGTTTTTTTTCGTTTCAATAGCTTTACTTTAAGTATCACCTGATCACCTGGCTCTACTGGCTTTTTGAACCGAGCACTATCAATCCCTACAAAATAATACAGTGAGTTTTCATCAGGTAATTCATTCATAGTTTTAAATGCTAGGATCCCTGTTGCTTGCGCTAATGCTTCCAGAATAAGTACTCCTGGCATAACAGGTCTATGTGGAAAATGTCCAGTAAAGCACGGCTCATTGACCGTCACATTTTTTACCCCGATTAAATAGTCATCCACTTTATAATCAGTTACTTTATCAACCAGTAAAAATGGATATCGATGAGGTAAAGTTTGCATAATCTCATGAATATCAAGAGCAGCTAATGTATTTTTTTGCTCACTCATTGTCAGCATCACCTTGTAATAACTTAATTTCTTTTTCTAATTTTTTAAGCTGTTTAGCCATATCATCAAGTTGCCTGAATCTTGCAACATTTTTTCGCCAAGCTTTATTTTCCTGCATACCCGTTCCAGAAGAAAACACACCGGGCTCTTTATTTGAGCGGTTTATTAAACTACAGGCTGTCACATGAGTTTTATCCGCAATACTTAAATGACCAAGAATGGAGGAGCGGCCGCTAAATGTACAATATTTTCCAACCGTAGAACTACCGGCAATGCCAGTAAAACCAGCCATAGCAGTATGCTCACCAACGACTACGTTATGTGCTATATGACAAAGGTTATCAATTTTAACACCATCACCAATTATTGTATTATTCAACGCTCCTCTATCGATACAGGCATTAGCACCAATATCAACGTGATCACCGATTTCAACAATACCTGTTTGAGGAATTCTGACCCACTCACCTTTATCATTAGCATAACCAAATCCATCAGAGCCAATAATAGCACCAGACTGAATAATACAATATTTACCGATACTAACATGATGATAAACAGTAACGTTTGCCCAAAGTCTTGTATGAGCTCCTATCTTAGCACCTTCACCAACAACAGCATTTGCCCCAACAATAACGTTATCATCAATTTCAACGTTTCTTTCTATGACGCACCCTGCCCCAAGGGCAACATTACGACCAATTTTTGCAGTCGGAGAAACAACCGCAGTTGGATGTATTTCTATATCAGGCAAGGGAGTTGAATCGAGCAATTGGGCAACTCGAGCAAAACCTAAATAGGGATCTGTTAAAAAAATAGCATTATTTTTAACTTTACCGACATGGTCTTTAGATAGCAAAACACAACCGGCTAAGGTTGTGTCTAGTTGTGACTTAAATTTAGGGTTACTCAAAAAAGAAATCTCATTTTTTTTTGCTTTATCAAGCGATGCTATTCCAGTAATTTTGTGTTCTGCATCACCAATAAATTCAGCACCCAACAGTCGCGCCAGTTCCGCGACTGAATAGATATTTTTCACCAAAATAATTAACCTGCAGGGTTACTCAAAATTTTAATCACTTTTTCTGTTACATCAAAGCTTTCTTTAAAAAAGTGAGCTGAGTTTTTTCTCAAAACTAAATCAAATTTTTCATCTTTAGCGACTTTACTAATTGCATCATTAATTTTTTGCATAACTTTCGCCTGCTCAATATTATTAGCAGCCTGAATATCTTCATTAAAAAAACCTTCCTTAAGTTCGTATTCAGCTTTTAATGCTTGCAGTTCCCGGCGATATTGTAATTTCTGTTGATTTGTTAACGTCATCGCATCTCGCTTCACTTTCTCTTGTATTTCTTCACTTTTTTTAACGAGCTGCTCAAGTTGTTCACGTCTTTCATTAAACTGGTCAACGACTTTTTTGTTAATATTTTGTAGCTGAGGGAGTTTTCTACCTATTTCTTGCATATCCACAATACCAACTTTGACATCTGCGGCATTAACAGCCCCTACAGATGCGATAAAAATTATTGCAGAAATTATTGATTTTCTTAACATTTTTACACCTTTTTTTCTAAAAAATAAATTTGGTTAAAACGTTCGACCAACATTAAAGGAAAACGACTCAGTTTCGTCTTGCTCTTCCTTTCTAATAGGTTTGGACAAACTAATTGTCAATGGTCCCATAGGTGATAACCATTGTAACGAAAAACCAGCCGAAACTCGATAGGTTCCTGGCTCCGAATAGTCGGGTATCTTAGCATATTCTGTTGCCGAAAGATCATCATAACGACTCAGATCGAAGCTAGTGTCCCACAAATTACCCACATCTACAAAAAAGCTAGTTCTTAATGAATTAGAATCTTCAGAAAATGGCACTGGGAAAATTAATTCTAACGTACCAAGAACCCGCGCGTTACCGCCCGAAGTACGGTTTGAAATTTGTATCGTATCATTTTCTGAAGGTAAAACCTGATTACCTTGCCCCTGCCCAGGATCAAGCGGAGTTGGCCCTTTTGTAGTATCACTAAAACGCTGCACTATACGCGGACCAATAGTATTATTTTCAAATCCCCTCATTGTACCAGAACCACCCGCCCCATAGGTTTCAAAAAATGGTAAGCGACTAGTGTCACCATAGCCTTCACCCCATGAAGCCCTGAAAGATGACAGAAACGTCCATTCTGGCGCAATTGGTATATAATGACTGATGGAATATTCTAATTTATAAAACTCTAAATCACTGCCGGGTGTTGTAAAATTGGCAGAAATTGTCTGATTAGTTCCTCTATCAGGAAATATACCTCGGTTAAGTGTATTGCGTGACCAAGCCGTATTAAAACGATATAAATCATATTTAAAGTCAGGGTCGATCCGAATATCTTGTCCATGATCCGAATAAAAATCGACTATCTGAGGTGAGCTTGTATTTTTAAGTGCTCTAAGCTCACTGGTTTGAATACCTAAGCCAAAATTCAATCTCGAAAAAGTATTGATTGGATAGCCAAAGTTAAATGATAATTGAGTTGAATCTTGCTCAAACTGTGAAAAGTTGATCGCACTATAATCCATTGTAGAGTATTCAAGTCCAACACCAGCACTTATTCCATCTAACGTAAAATAAGGATCCCAGTAATCCACTTTAATACTTTCTGTTACCTTATTTTTATTTAAGGCAAGCTGAACTCGTTTACCTGACCCCATAAAGTTACTATGGCTCACGTTCGCATTATATGATACTCCATAGGTATCGCTATAACCTAAACCACCTTGTATGGTACCAGCAGAACGCTCTTTTACCTGATAATTAATATCAACCCGATCATCTTTGTCTTCTTGTTTTGGTGTTTCGACATTAACTTCTTCAAGATAACTCAAACGCTGCAACATTACTTTTGAACGTTCAACACCTTCAGTCGACAGAGCCCCACCTTCCATAAGATTAATTTCGCGACGCAAAACTTCATCATTAGTGTCTTCATTACCCACAAAGTTAATACGATTAACATAAACTTTTTTACCTGGATCTATAACTAAAGTTAACTCAACTTTATTTTCATCTTCTTTAATGTTTGGATAAGTCACCACTTTAGCAAAAGCATAACCATAATAACCTAAACTTTTCTTAATTTGCTCTTCTGCAAAAGATACTGCGGCAGCTGAATAAGTATCACCTTTGGTTAGAGGCATTATCGCTTTTAATTGTTCTTTAGTAAGAATTAAATCTCCAGAAAAAACAATATTTTCTACTGCAAATTTTTCACCTTCTTCGATATTAATTGTGACATAAATACCTTTTCTATCAGGTGAAATAGAAACTTGTGTAGAAGTGTTATTATACTTTAAATAACCTCTATCTAAATAATAAGAGCGCAAAGTCTCCAGATCACCTGAAAGTTTTTCACGAGAATACTGATCTTCACTGGTGAACATTGAAAGCCAGCCACCTTCAGATAACTCAAATTGGCTTAATAAATCTTCATCACTAAATAGATGGTTACCCACAATACTAATTTTTTGAATTTTAGCTGGCTCACCTTCGCTCACAATAAACTTTACATGAACCCGATTACGCGATTGCTTAATGATTTTATCTTCAATTTTTATAGAGTATTTACCGTGAGAAAAATACTGTTCTTCCATCCCTATTTTGATTGTTTTGATTGCTGCAGGATCAAAAATTTCACCTTTAGCAAAACCAGCATTTCTCATTGCATCTAATATTTGTTCCGTTTTAATATCAGAGTTTCCTTCAATCGTTATCTCGGAGATAGTCGAACGCTCTTGCAAATCGAAAATCAATTTATTGCCATCGCGGAACAAACGAATGTCTTCAAAACTATTAGACGCATATAAGGTTCTGATAATTGTCGG
>JAUIHB010000008.1 GCA_030432465.1 Gammaproteobacteria bacterium | reverse complement strand
TAATCAATCCTATCGGGTTGGTGATCAATATCTGGATAGCAAAATAACTAAAATCACGACAAATAAAGTGTTTTTAAAATCGGTAGAAGGCACTCACCATTTAACACTCTTTGGAAATTTTAAATCCAAAAAATGAATAAGTTGCGAAATATGACATTGAATCAATTAAAATTATTAATAGCCGCCTTATCCATCAGCTGCATATCCAGTTGCATGAATAGTCAACCAGAAAAAAAACAACCATCGCTTGCCACTAAAGCTATTCAGGAAATTCAAGACCAACAAAAACAGCAAACCCTTGCGATATCCAGCCAAGAAGTTCTCGATAGTCTACTGCCTCCTGTAACAACGGTAGAACCTGAAATAGTAGAAGAAAAATTTGATGTTTCTGTCAGAGGTATTGATGCCCGCTCATTTTTATTAGGCCTAGTTGACTCCACTGATTACAACATGGTAGTCAGCCCTGATGTCAAAGTAAAAATAACCTTACAACTTAAAAATGTCACTGTCACAGAAGTACTAGCGGCAGTTGAAAAAATTTATCCTTTAATGGTCGAAAAGAAAGGCAATGTATTTTTTGTTTCTTCAGCGGAAACCATGACCGCAATATATCCTGTCGACTATTTAAACCTAACTCGAAAAGGCAAATCTCGCACTAGCATTGCAGGACAAACTGTCGCAGGCAACAATAACTCCGGACAGGGACAGCAATCTAATGGTGGTAATTCATCGCGCAACAATAGCCAATCAACTGTCACTCAGCTCAACTCAAGTGAAGTGAACACTGACAGTCAATCAGATTTTTGGAGCGAATTAACTCAAAGTTTAAATTTAATTATAAAAAATGAAAGCAATGCCAATATTATTGTTAGTCCTCATGCTGGCATAGTAATAGTTAGTGCTTTGCCTAAAACTCAGCGTCTAGTTAAAGAATATTTAGGAGTGACGCAAAACAACCTTAATCGCCAAGTTATATTAGAAGCCAAAATTATTGAAGTTTCTCTCAATGAAGGATTTCAGGCAGGTATAGACTGGACAAAAGTTAATACGGTTAACGATGGCGATACATTCGCTTTTGGTCAACAAGGACAAGTACTACAATTGCCTTCAAGTGACGCTCCACTTAATGGAATTTTCTCCATGCTTTATCAAGGAGCCTCATTCCAAGCCGCAATAGACTTATTAGAACAACAGGGTGACGTGCAGGTACTATCATCACCACGCGTTTCAACAATCAATAATCAAAAAGCAGTTATTAAAGTCGGTAGTGATGAGTTTTTTGTTACCGATGTTTCCACAACCACTGTCACAGGAACCAGCACAGCTACAACACCGGATGTTACATTAACACCTTTTTTCTCTGGAATTTCCTTGGATGTTACACCGCAAATCAGCCAACAAGGTGAAATTATTTTGCACATTCATCCCGTGGTCAGTGAGGTTACAGACCAGCAAAAGACTCTCAATCTCGGGCAGGATTTATTTACCCTGCCCTTAGCGTTAACGAATGTCAGAGAGTCAGATAGCATTGTTAAAACTAGTGATCAACAAATTATTGTGATTGGCGGGTTAATGCAAACCAAGAAAGAAAGCTCGATCAACTCTACTCCCCTGCTTGGTGACATTCCATTAATTGGCGGTATTTTCCGACAAACTCGAGAGAAAATGGTAAAAAGCGAACTCGTGATTTTATTAAAAGCTAACTTGGTGGAAACAAATTTCAATCAGGATCAGTTACAGCAACTTAAAAATCGCTTTGAACAACTTTAAGTGTTTAAACGATCACTAGTAGATTAAGTATGGGCTACTGAATAATTATGTACTTATATCGCTTCGCCATGAAAAAACTTCCTTTTGGGTTAACCCCCGATACGGAATTTTTTTGCCCTTTAACCACGCATATTGAAGCAATTAATGTACTGACATTTGCAATAAATAGTGGTGAAGCCCTGATCAAAGTTGTTGGCGAAGTAGGTACCGGTAAAACTTTGTTGTGCCGTTTATTATTAAACGACCTAGAGGACAAGCGAACACTGGCTTATATTCCTTACCCTAAACTCACCCCGCGAGAACTTAAATTTTCTCTTGCTAAAGAGCTTGGTTTACGCATTACAGACAGCTGCCGAGAAGATCAATTAACTCAGAGAATTCAGAGTCGACTACTTACCTTAAATAAAAAAAATGGTCCCGTAGTATTAATTATTGATGAAGCCCAGCAACTCGATGTAGAAGGCTTGGAAACTTTACGACTATTCACCAATCTAGAAACTGAACAGCAGAAACTACTGCAAATAGTGTTATTTGCACAACCAGAATTAAACACATTACTCAACAAACCTGAGTTGCGCCAAATTAAACAACGGATTGTTTTTAGTTACCAACTCACTCCGTTAAACTCACAACAAACGTATCAATACGTCACTAATCGATTATCTCAGGCTAGCAGTAATGAAACCCGCTATGGAAAGTTGGCCAATTTTTTAATTACGCGATACTCAAAAGGTATTCCACGCTTAGTGAATATTTTGTGTCATAAATCGCTGTTGCTTGCTTACGCACAAAACAAGCAAAAAATATCTGTGCTTAATATCATGCGTGCCGCGAAAGATACTGAGTCAATTGATACACCTATCCAAAATAATTTAGTCTTGTTTGTAACATTGGCTACATTTTTTGTAAGTGGTTCAGCTATGGCAATTTGGAGTTTGTCATGAGCTTAGTTAATCAGGTTTTGCGCGACTTAGATAATAATCCTGCTAATCAGAAACCTTTACCATTTAGAGCTACTGAAAATAGTTCGGGACAGAAACAAATTATAATTGGAATTTTGCTTGGCTTAATTTTATTAGGTGTCACTTATATTGCGCTAAATACATCCTTGCTATCTTCCTATGCTAGCTCTCCATCGTTAGTTAATACTCAATCTATGCCAGAGAAATCGCTACCTAAAGAAGTCATATCAACTAACACAGATAAAAATCAAGCAGAAGAAAACACGCAAAAACTTTTAACTGCAAGCCCCAAGCCAATACCTAACAGTAAAACACAGATTCAAACCATTTCTCCAGATGCTAACTCTGAGAAAACATCCAAAAACATCTTAGAAGCATCGGCTACTAAAGAAGTTATACCTAAAACTAAAGAAATGGTCTTAGCGAAAAAATTCAATGACTCTCAACCAATAGATAAGTTGTCGATAAGTGAACAGCAAAATTCACAAACAAATTCGATAACGAAATCTATTCCACAGAAAAAACAAATAAATAAACAGGCTAAAAACGATGTTACTCATCAAGCGAATATTGTTAATAGTGCTGTTAAACAGGAATCCCTAGCGACCATAAAAAACAAGCAATTAAACCAAATAAAGCAAGACTACCAAATACTTGGATTTACAAAAACCCGAGAGGCTATAGAGAAGCTATTACAAACTTATCCAGAATTTCATGCAGCAAGAATGTATCTGGTGCAACTGTGTTGGCAAAAACAGAATTGTTCAAGCAGTGAGTTGTTAATAAAAGCGATTGCAGAATACCCCGATCATGCAGCTTATCGCTTAACAGTAGCCCGATATTACATAGAACAGAAAAAGTTTCTCAGTGCAGAAAAACATTTACTCGATATTCATCCGCAACAACGAAATTATCTTCAACTAATTCAAATGCGCGCATTAGTCAGACAAAATTTGCAGGAACATTTGCTTGCTATAAAAGATTATGCAGAAATATTAAAACAATCGCCCGATAGAGGTGATATCTTTTTAGCTGTTGGGATTTCTTTTGATGCACTTGGTGAATACACTCAAGCTAAAAGCAGTTTCCAAAATGCGGTGACTGATACAAGTCTTTCGGCCAAACAAAAACAGTTTGCCCTTAACAAAATAAATAGTTATCAAGGTTAGTTCATGTTACTTAAAAAAGTTCGTCTGGGTGACCTGTTAGTTGAAAAAGAAGCCATTACTGAAAAACAATTGGCGGATGCACTACAGGAACAAAAGACCAATCCTCAGAGACTAGGTAAGCTACTTGTTAGCTTAGGTTATGTTGATGAAAAACAACTATTAATTTTATTAGCCGAGCAGCTAAAAATAGAATTTATAGATCTAGTTCGATTTAAAATTAATACGAACTGTGTTTCGGAATTATCCGAAATGAATGCGCGCCGCTTTCGAGCGCTGGTGATTGATGAAAAAGAAAATCATTTTTTGGTCGTCATGGCGGATCCAACCGATCTGGATAAATTTGATCAGCTGCAAGAAAAACTATCAAAACCTGTTAAGCTTTGTGTTGCCATTGAGTCAGAAATACTCTCCAATATCGACACGCTTTACCGTGATACTAATGAAATATCGAATCTTGCTGAGGAGTTAGAGGTTGAATTAAGCGATGAAGGATTTAATCTACCGGGTTTAAGTGAAAACTTATCGAGCGAAGAAGCCCCTGTCGCAAAATTACTTCAAAGTATTTTTGACCAAGCAATGCAAATGAAAGCATCCGATATTCACATTGAGCCAGACTCAACTGTTTTGCGAGTAAGAATGCGAGTTGATGGTCAATTACAAGAACAAATCATTAAAGAAACGAGAATTGTTCCAGCTTTAGTATTACGCTTAAAGCTGATGTGTGGACTTGATATTTCAGAAAAAAGAATTCCACAAGATGGACGATTTAGAATTCGGGCGCGCGGGCACGACGTTGATATTCGTTTATCGACCATGCCAATCCAACATGGTGAATCGGTGGTCATGCGACTACTTGATCAAAGTGGCGGTTTGCTCAAGTTAGAACAAACAGGGATTGAACCCAAAATACTGCGCGAAATTCGCAAGTTACTCGCATTCCCACATGGCCTTATTTTAGTAACAGGTCCAACCGGAAGTGGTAAAACAACCACGCTTTATTCTGCACTCTCAGAACTCAATGAACCAGAAAAAAAGATAATTACCATTGAGGACCCTGTTGAATATAAACTGGCTCGAGTCAACCAAGTACAAGTTAATAGTAAAATTGGATTAACGTTTGCCAAAGTTTTGCGTACCGTATTAAGGCAAGATCCTGATGTTATTTTAGTGGGTGAGATGCGTGATCAGGAGACCGCTGAAATTGGTTTAAGAGCAGCCGTTACCGGCCACTTAGTTTTATCGACACTACATACCAATGATACTTTGTCTGCTGCAATTCGTTTAGCGGATATGGGTGCAGAGCCCTATTTGTTAGCTTCTGGTTTACGTGGTGTAATCGCACAAAGACTAGTACGCAGAATTTGTGCATTTTGTAGTGAGGATTATCAAGCAACCGAACAAGAAGCAACCTGGCTTGCTAAAGAAAGCCAACTAGTTAACGAACAAACCAATTGGAAACACGGTAAAGGTTGTGTGCAGTGCCATAATACTGGCTATAAAGGTCGTGCTGCTATTTTTGAAATTTTGCTTCCCAATCAACAAATGCTCGAAGCTATTCGCAAGAAAGACTACGCTAACTTTAGTCGCCTGGCAAAAAAGTCAGAATTTTTTACACCACTGAGTGTATCAGCAATTAATTTAGCATTGGAAGGGATAACCAGTGTGGAAGAAGTGCTTCGCGTTTGCGAATCAATTGAAGAGTTGGAGTAGAAATTGGCTGACTTTGAATACATAGGCAAAAACCGAAGCGGCGAATCCATTACAGGAGAAATGGAAGCAGCAAGCACCGATGTGGTTGCCGATCGTCTTTTAGGTAGAGGTATAGCACCAATTTCGATCAAAGAAATTAAACAAAGTAGCAGCATTCTTGATATTGATATTGGAAAAGCGCTCCGCTCCCGCAAAGTTAAGCTACAAGATTTAGTCATGTTTAGTCGTCAAATGTACAGCCTGACTAAAGCAGGGATCCCGCTTACCCGAGCAATAAATGGCTTGTTAGAAACCACTAACTCGCCAGTTCTACGTGAGGCTTTGGAAGCTATTTCTACCGATCTCAATGCCGGAAATAATTTGGCCACCGCTTTTTCACGTCATGACCATATCTTCTCCTCAATTTATATCAGTTTAATTCATGTAGGAGAAAATTCGGGGCGTCTGGAAGAAGCCTTTAAACAGATTGCTGAATATTTAGAACTGGAAGAGAAAACAAAACAACGGATAAAAAGCGCTACTCGCTACCCCATGTTTGTCTCCATAGCGATTATTGCAGCAGTTATTGTAATCAATATTTTTGTTATGCCTAAGTTTGCTCAAATATTTGAAGCTTTTGGTGCAGACCAATTACCTTTACCCACACGGATACTGATTGCTACAAGTAACTTTTTTCTGGATTATTGGCTTATATTATTAGTTGTCGTGTCAGCCACACTATTTTCCTTTTTACGTTACATAAAAACCAAGCAGGGAAAATACTGGTGGGATAGAAAAAAACTAAAATTTCCAATTATTGGCAACATTATTTATAGAGCTTTGCTCGCTCGCTTTTCTCGCACATTTTCCATGATGATGAATTCAGGTGTTCCATTAATGAACGCACTTAATATTGTTGCCGAAGTCGTCGATAACGACTGGGTTGCTGAGCATGTTAGAGAAATGCGCCAAGGCGTTGAAAAAGGCGAATCGATTCGACTTGTTGCAACCAGAACGGAATTATTTTCTCCCCTTGTTTTGCAAATGATTGCGGTTGGCGAAGAAACCGGACAACTCGCTCCTATGCTTGATCAAGTTGCCGAGTTTTATGAAGAACAAGTTGATTATGATCTGAAAAAACTATCTGACTATATAGAACCCATATTAATTGTATTTATTGGTGGGATAGTACTGATATTGATGTTGGCTGTTTATCTGCCAATGTGGGAATTGACTTCTCAGGCGCGTAAATGAGCAGTGTCCTTACGTCGACAACCTCAAAAAGTAGTTATTTTTATCTTGGGTTGATTCTACTGGCTACTTTAGGTGGCTGGTATTTATTTAAACTAAAAGATCCCAGTATCAGTGTGAGCTTGCAAAAGCAGGCTTTTCGACTAAATTACTCGGCGTTTAAAAATGGAATAATTTTTGCCAATTACCAGTTTATAATCCACGAAAAAGTGATGCTCAAAAAAGCATTATCATTAAATAATGAACAACCAAGTAAACTGAAATTTTTGTACAATGAAGCTGGTTTCCCGGTTGCTTTAAATAAACAACAAAAAGCACAAAACAAACCACTGAGTAGTCAAGATTGCTTAGATATCTGGCAAAATGTTTTAGGTCCATTACAACCTAAAATTTCACTCAAACCTGCCGATAAAAACTACTGGGTTTCATTATCCAAAAATAATGATTGTGTTTTTCATCATGAATTGTTAAAAAGTATGCAAATTCGCTATAAAGCAAGTAGTGGAAAGGTTATATTGACCGATATAAATAGTTAATTTTTATGGAATAAACGGATTTTTCAACTACAATTTAACTAGTGTAATATTAAACATGCCTCATTCGGCTAACAACACGGGGAAATTAAACGTGAAAAAGTACCAAACTAAAAATCAAGGTTTTACTCTTATTGAGTTAATCGTTGTGATTGTCATTTTAGGAATAATGTCTGCTGTTGCTGTTCCTCAGTTTATCAACTTGCAGACTGATGCTAGAGTTTCAGTAATGCAAGGCATAGAAGGTTCTATTCGTAGTGCATCAACACTCGCTTACTCAAAAGCTCTGATCGATGGAACAGAAAACGCAGCGACAGGAACCATTACGACTGCTGGCGGCTCGGTTGATATCGTATTTGGCTATCCAGCTGCAACAGACGCCGGAATAGGCACAATGGTCGACACCACTGGTGCAACAGATATTTCAGGCTCAGGGACAGGTCCTTATATATTCACATATACGGGCCGTACAGACTGTCAAATTAGTTATACTGCAGCAACTGCAGCAGCTCCTCCAACAATAGCACCCACAACCTCTGGATGCTAAGTAATAAAATTTTTACTACGCAATGCCCCAAGCCGCCTGAACATCAGGCGGCTTTTACATTATTAGAACTCATTATTGTTATTGTTATACTGTCGATTGTTTCAATTTACGTGTTAACTCGACCAGACTCAGCTAGTACTTATCGTCAAGATGCAGTCATCGAACAAATCATTGCATCGGCTACCCTGACCCAACAACTTAGTATGAATGACTCAGCAAGAACCTTTGCTTTAAACATTCAGTCTAACCAAATCAGTCTGACGGAAGACGGCAATCCTTTTTCCGGTGGAACAACCAGTTACCCATTAAGTTTTGGTTCTCAAGTGACTCTCTCCCCTGTGACAACAGTAAGTTTTGATACTTTAGGTCGAACGACTGCTATCACTGTTGCAGTGCAAACAGACACCACTAAAAATGTTTGTTTTGAAGCAAGTGGTTATGTTCATCGGTGTTAGTGGGTGACTTGTGAAACTATCAGCTAAATATTATCAATCAACTGTAGCGACACAAGGCTATTCTCTCATTGAGCTGGTTATCACAATTACTTTAACCTCAATTGTTATGGTCATTTTTTACTCCGTTTTTAGTCAAAACCAATTACGTTCAGTTTCGCCCGTTATTCAGGTAAAAGCCGCACAACTGGCACAAGCTTATTTAGAGGAAATTGGTTTAAAACGTTTTGATGAACTGTCACCTGTAGGAAATGGTCTACGTTGTGATGCCCCTTCACAAACGCCATGCAGTGGAACACTCGCCAGCGAAGGCGGCGAAGATAGAACCACTTATGATGATATTGATGACTTTAATGGCTTGTCAGAAAGTCCACCAAGGGACGCTCTTAATGTGGCTCGTTCGGGCTTTAATGGTTTTTCGGTAGCAGTAAACGTCACTTATGCAGGTGGCGATCTAGGCTTTCCAGCCAGAAGTTTAAAAAAAGTAGAACTAACAGTAACAACCTCTGGTGGTGACCAATTTGTCTTTAGTCAGTATAAAGGAAATTTCTAAAGATGTTTATTCGTCAGCATTCAGGGTTTACTTTATTTGAACTCGTTATTGTCATTGCGCTAACAGGCATTCTTGCTATATCTCTATCTAGCTTAACTCAATACTCAGTATCCGGTTATATTGATGCCAAAGATCGCAACCGCTTAAGTCAATCATCTAAATGGATTACCGAAAGAGTCGCCAGAGAAGTCCGTGAAGCACTACCACAAAGTATTCGAGTTAATGTTTCAGGTAATATACATTGCGTTGAATATATGGATATCGTTAATGCATCAAACTATTTAAATTTACCCGCAAGTGGTGCGGTTTCTAATTTTAATGCGGTAAAATTCGATATCATCAACGCAGCAGGCTTATTAGTTGCCATTATGCCAATAGATGCCAACAACATTTATAATGTCAGTGGAACCATCGCCAGTGTTGCTTCAATTGTTGATGCTGGCAATCAAGCGACCATCAATTTAACCAGCGCTACTAATTTTACCCGCCGTTCACCACAGAGTCGCTTTTATTTACTGACCACACCCATTTCATTTTGCTTAAATGACAATAATGGACAAGTAACACGTTATTCGGGTTATTCCATTGCCAGCACACAACCGACGCCCCCCAGTGGAGGAACAAGTGAATTAATGGCTGAGAACATGTCTGCCAATGGCAGTGTATTTAATTATCAACCTGGCACTCTGAGTCGTGCAGGCTTATTACAAATGAATTTCCGACTACAAAACCGTAGCCGTAATCAAGGCGCAAACGAAGAAACCTTTGAGGTTTTTCACGAGGTGCATATTCGCAATGTTCCTTAATTATTCAAAAAATATTCAGCATAACAATCAACAAAATGGCTTTAGCATGGCATTTCTTTTATTTGCTATTGTTATTATCAGTTTATTAGCCGCCGCGCTTATTCAATTAAATGCCCAGTCCAATTTAGCCAATGCTCAACAAGTTATTTCAACACGTGCATTTTTTGCCGCCGAATCCGGTGCTCAACTGCAAGCGCTAAGAATCTTTCCCGTTTCAGGCGGCGCAGGTACTTGCTCTAATCAAAGTTTTAATTTTTCAAATAACGGATTGAATGGTTGTACCACAACAACAACTTGCACCACAATCACTGTGAATAGCGAAAACTACTATCAAGTCACCAGCGCGGGTCAATGTAATGCCGGACAGCCACTCCAAGCAACACGAACAATAGAAGTTAGGTTGAAGGATTTGTAAAACTATTTAATAGTCCTATTGTAGCTTGACCCCATAAAACCAGTCCATTGTACCTTTGCCCCATTAAACAATACGCAGAACTTTTTATGCCTTAGAAATACAAAGGTTGTGACACACTTTAATACTTGTTGAGTCAATAAACTGTACGTTTGGCCATTTTAGTTTTGAATTCGCTACTATCGACGAAACAACACTGAGAATAAATAACTTGAATCTATATTCAGACAACCTTCAAGCATTTTTAAATGCTTATAATTCTGATGAAACAGATTTAAAAATTTACTGGTATGTTTGAACTTTTTTGAATTCATTATTTTTGACTTTCTGAATCAAAAGCTCAACCTTTCATACTTTTTTTCAATCACAAATTCACAGAATTTAGAAACGAGGATATGCTCCATTTGAGTGATACCATCTTCAGTTGGCGGAGTGATATTTTTAATTAAATGATATTTATTTTTAAAAGTAAAAAAATTAATTTCAGTACGAAATCATCTTAAGCTTCACCAAATATTCTTTGTAGGAAACAGCTGATAGTTGAGATTCTTTTAATTATCTAGTTTTCGCATACTATTTACCAAGGCTTGCAGTTCAACAGCCTGATTATAAATGTCATCTTTTTCCAACGAATCATTAATACCATTATAGCTATTGATTATTTCCTGTATGACGATCGTAACGCGAGTGTTGTTTATATCATCTACTTGAGAAATCCACATTCTTATTGATTCAATTGAATTCTTATTGTGAACCCCCCCTATTAATTCAGCCATTAAGTGACTCGTCATACTAGGGTCAAATAAAATAAAATTACTTACTGTAAACTCTAAAAAAATATCCCATTTATCTTCTTCCGACTCACTCAAGTCAGTCCAGATTCCTTGATACAAATCATTAGCTAAATATTCATATGATTTTGCCCTCAAGCATATATCCAACAATCTCCTAAAAATATATTCATTAGAATTAATGTTCTCAAATAACTTATATTTTACGTCTAAATCCAAAAGAGTTGCCCTTGAATCTTCTTCACTTTTAAGAACAATATTATTTGAGAACTTATCTAATTCACTTATTAAATTTATTTTCACTTAAATACTTTCTTACCATGAGCTCGAAGGTGCACTTGAATACCACTATAACCTCAACAGGCAGCTATCTCAAGTCTCACTGAATGAGCAAGTGTTCACACAAATTGATCATGATACATTTGGGCGAGAAATCACCCGAACCCAAGGTGAACTCACCACCCAGATCGAGTATGACCCAATGGGTCGACTACAAAAACAGTAAACCACCCAACAAGCCAACAAACAACCGCGTATTCAGCGCGAATATCAATATGATCAGTTTGGTAACCTTCAACATATTTCACAGGGAGACACATCCACTCGCTACGTTTATGATTTACTTAATCGCCTGACACGTACCGAACATTTAAACCAAAATGAAAAGCAGCAGGAAGCATTTCATTTTGATCCTGCCGGAAACCTGTTTGGAGAAAGCGCCAGCGACGAAAAAACCAAAGGCAATCGTCTGACCATCCAGGGCGACAGCAAGTTTTATTACGACGAGCAAGGTAACCTGATTCTGGAAAAACGCGGCAAAGGCGGCAAGCTTGAAACGCATTATCATTACAACTTGCAGAACCAGTTAATTAAAGTTGAAAAACAAGGAAAGATCATCGAATACAGCTATGACCCACTCGGCCGCCGCCGAGAAAAAACAGATGAATTTGGCACCACCACTTACCTTTGGTCGGGTGACCAAATGGTTCAGAAAATCCGCAACAATCTGAAAAAACTTACGTCTTTGAACCGGAAAGTTTTAAACCCGTAACAATGGTTCAAGATGAAAAAATCTACCACTAACATCTTGACTATTTAGGTACACCAAAAAAAAATTTCTTATCAATAAGAAAAAATAGTCTGGAAAGCAGAACCAACTACAATTAGTTAATTAACAAGGAGCCAAGTTAAACGCGCTACCAATAGCATTTAAAATACTATTAATAATTTCTGTTGTCACTTTTGCTTTATTAAAAGCAATGTCGCAGAGCACCCCAAAAACCAGTAATAAATAAACTAGAAAGCCGAATCCTGTGTAATCATTATAGATAATTGTGTAAAACCAATTTTGTTCAAAAATATAAAAATAAGAACATATCAAAGTTGATGATAACAATAGAATACCGGGTAAAAATAAGTGGTTGATTGCTTGAGGTTTGAAAAATGAAAGTAGTAATAAGAAAATAAATACTATTGCATTTGTTCCAAGAAAGATACGTACATCCTGGGTAAGTTTTTTAACTATTTCCATATACTTCATTTGTCCAAAGTTAATCAGCTTTTCTTTTGCTTTTTCAAGTGAAGTGATTTGAAATATTATTGAGTTCCGGATAGTATTTTCCCACTTTTTTCGGCAGTCACAATCCAAGTTTCTCATTTTACTAATTTGTTCTGCCATTATTGCAGGTACGTCATCTTTAAGGCGTTGCTTTAAGTTTTCCAGTTGGGATTCATTTTGGCTCAATAATTTTTTCGCTTTTTCGCCAAGCAACTTATTAAAGCGGTTGGTTTGTGGGATCTGAATATTATCAATTTTCTTATTTGCTTCTGTGTTTAATTTCCATTCAATAAAGGATTTTCCAGAATTTTCTATTAATTGAGGATCCGCAAACGTCAGAAAAAATAACGGGACAAACAGTATTGTTCCCAACAAACCGATACTGCGTAATGAAATCTGTTTCATTTAAACTTCCTTATTAGATAACTTAAAGTGCTAAAAACAATCTAGAGATTGTGTTACTTTCTATTTAAAATAGAGTAAAACATATTTGAGTACATAAGTGAATAATCTATCATCCTGTATATTGAATAATGCGATTACCATGAATAATTAATGTTGTGGGTAATGTTGTTTAAATCAATAAAGCCCGCGAAAAAAGCGGTTTTTTATTAGCTGTGCTGCAAGATAAATATAATAGGCGTTTAAAATGAAACGAATAGCTGTCTTTGGTAATGCCGGTGCGGGTAAATCAACGACCAGCCAAAAAATATCGGTATTAACCGGTATTCCGCTCTATGTTCTAGACAAAATAAAGTATTCCACCGGTGGCAATGAGATAGCACATGAAAACTATCTGTCTTTACATGCTCAGATTTTAGATCAGGAACAATGGATTATTGATGGTTATGGATGCTTAAAAACAACCTGGGAGAGACTCAATAAAGCAGACACTCTGGTCTATATTGACTTACCTTTATTTGTTCATTTTTTCTGGGTGGGAAAACGCTTTGTTAAAGGGCTTTTTAGCGCACCTGAAGGTTGGCCTGACAAAACCCCGTTAATAAAAAGTACGCTTAACAGTTATCGTGTACTTTGGTTGTGTCATAAACAATTAACGCCACAGTATCGAACCTTTATCGCTCAAGCTAAAAATACAAAGCATGTTTTCCATTTACGCTCAAAATCCGATATTAAGGCTTTTTTGAAATCACTTAAATCACAAAACACCTAAGCTTTTGAAGGCTTGATTTCTTATTTCAAGTTGCTCTGGGCTGGCTCGCCCATGACTCAATAAACTTTGGTGTGATGCGAATAATAAATTGAGCATCACACGCCGCTCATTACCTCGATTTCTTCGATGGAACGCTTCAGTATTTTCAAAAAATAACGTTCCTGCAGGGCCAGTTATTGGCTGAATAGCCCGACCAAACCTCTGTTTTCCTTCCTCTATGGATAAAGAGCCACGAACTATGTCGCGAAACCTTACATCACGATGACTTCCTTGAGCCACTTCATGATAAGAGGAATTTTCAGTTACGTCGGTTAAATAAACAAAAACATTGAGAGATTCCCAACCAGCATAGTCAAAATGAAATGAATTCTGACCATCTTGGGGCAAACTTTTCTCTGATTTTGAAACAAACAGTGATGCTTCAAGTAAAACTGGCTCACATTTTAAATAAGCGCGGAGCACTTTCATAATACCTGGGTCTTGGGTTAACAGCCGCACTTCATTATTTATCTGGTGTACCAGTTGATATTCTTCATAGGGTAATCGATCAGTTATCTGTCTCAACCTTGCCACAAATTCTGGCGGAAGTAGTCCTATGACTGACACACTATTTTGTCTTAGCTCTTCAGCTATTTCTTTTTCGTCAATTATGCCAAGTAAAGATTGTTTATTTTCATCTGATGATGCTAGTGGGGGTCTAAGCTTTCTAATTAAGGCAATAGGAAATATTCTCCATGAACCAAAATGAATGATCTGTCTTAAAATATGAAATATTACGGATAGCTTAAGCGCCTCAGAAATGCTCCTTAAGGTACTTAACAAAAGACTCCATTTAGACTCGCTAGATAAGCTTGTTCTCTGTTCGAAATCATGCTTTATAAAATTTTTCATTCAGCCACTTTATATATACCGATGGATAACATAATGCTAACGTTAAAGATATATTGTTCTGCTTCAACTTTTTATTAGATATTTTTCTTTCAATTCAAATAGATATTTGTCATTACTCGCCAATATTTGAAGTTCACCACTTTTAATAAAGCACAGTCGATTGTGGTTGATTAACTTTGGAAACTCCTTGTCATTCTACTAAAAGAAGAACATATCTAAAATATTTCTACAATAGAATAATTGCCAGTATCTCAACAACACCAAATAAAGCTAGAACCTTTATCAATATATCAGAATGATACAGATAAAAGTGTGAACAACGTAGAACTCAAACAATGCTTATTAATACGAAATTAAACATTTTTTGGGCTTATTTATCAATTCTCCATGGTGGATTTAGACGGTTTTTACCTGCCCAATAGAGTTTAATTTTATTGCCTGATGGGTCATGCAATATGGCTTCACGCCATAAATAGGGCTGATCCTTTGGTTCTTGCTCAAACTCAATACCAATTAGCTTAAGATCAGCAACCCACTGATCTAGCTGCTCATGTTCAAAGTATATGACTGCACTATTTGAGAAACATTCAGTTTCTAATGACAGGGAAAAACTAGCACCACCGTCAGGACACTCGAAACGAGCATAATGAGGTGTATCAACTATTTGAGTAAAACCTAACTTCAAATAAAACTTTGTTGATTCGTCCATATTATTGACTGGTAAAGTCACTTGATTTAGATTCATTAGCTCTTTCTTAATTAATCATAACTATAATGGTTTCCTGTCAGACGAAAACCTAAGTCAGACATGCCTAAAGTCACCCACTTTCAATGAGCACCGGTGCTTATTATAAAGTAATAGTAAACTTCTATATAATGCTCAATAATAGGAAATGGCTCGTCAACGAGGTGTAGGCTTAATAAGCAACACCATCAAGAATACAGACTAATAATATTTTCTATAATCTCTTATAACTCAGCGAGTAAGCCTCGTAAAATATATTTTACATTGGACTAAAGATGAAAAAACTATTTTTAACTCTCAGCCTTACAACTTTACTCATTGGCTGCTCTGATAGCGAAGTTGGTGATGTCTCCCTTGGTTTATTCACCATGAAGGATATCAAGCTCGATCAAATGGTTGACTCAGTAGTTACAGGTGTAACCTGTCATGTAGCTTCTATTGAAACCAATTTTAGTTTTTCTGATCCAAGCGATAGCTCTATATCATGTCGTCAAACAGGCGAAATCACCCCAGAAATGATTGCTCAAATTGACAAAAGTGAATCAGGCGAAGTGGTATTGAAAAAATCAAAAAGCATATTTTTTAAGAATGTAAAAATTCGCCGAATTTATGATTCTAAAAACCAAACTCTGATGTATCTCTCTTACTCAACCAAAGAAACATCTGGAAGCTTTAAACATAGTCTTTCGACAGTTCCCTTGTGGGGAACAAAAGCCTATCAATCAATAAAGAAAAAATAAAGCTCTCTGCTCTGCATAAAACTCGTTTTCATCTGGTGTATGAAAATCTAGATTAAGTAGTATTATGTTTTACAGCTATCCAAGTCCAGCTCGATCACTTTTTGAGTCGAGCCACTAAAAACAGAAACCAATAATGTATGACTTTCTTCACTATACTTTATTGCTTTTATCAACGATAAATCTTGACTACAACTGGATTTGTTTTTCTTATTGATAATACAAACAGGCCCTTCCCATATATCAGCCTTTGCAATATCATTTGGCCCAAAAACTCTAACTTCATACTGCTTAAAATTAAATTGGGTAAACGCACCATCACTTACACATAATTTTTCTTCATTTAACTCTTCGTCACCACTGACTGCATTCTGACAAGCACTTAATAAAAAGACTACTAGTAAAAATAAATTTTTTTTATTCGCCAACATTATGAGATAAAGCTCCTGAAAGAGTTTTATTATTGGATTCTGAATAGCTCGTTAGTCACCAATTTATAAAACAATTATCCCCAAACAATAAACTTTAGTCCACCGAAATAACAACCCTCTAATTAAAGAGTTAACTAGAGAGTTGTTATCAATTAAACACTCAGTGAAGCCAAAATATTTCGATAGTGCATAAACTCACTATTGTTTCTTTGCTTTGTTAAAAACTCAGAAACTATTGTTTGTATATTTAAAGTTAAATACTGAATTCTTTTAAATGATTCGGCTTGATAAGTAAGTGCCTGACTAGAAGATGAGTTTTCATTAAGTAACAATTTTAAATTACTTTCCGCCAGATACAGATTACCGCATAAACTATATAAAACCTGACGTTGCTCTTCAAAATTTAACTCGTACAAGTTATGCATTAAATAGTCTGCGGTAAACCCAACGACATCTTTAGTTTTTATTAGCATAACATCCTGTTCATTTAATTTTTTAATATTTTGATCAGTTTTTTTCATAACGATTTCCTTTTTTAATATCACTTTTTAATCTCAAGAATAACCTTTAAGTGCTAGTGGCTGAATTCGGTGACTTAAAAGCAATTTCACTTTTCCTATGCGCTCGCCCAGCCCCCAAACGGGGTTATGATAAAAAGCCAATACCTCAAATTAACTTTCTTTGAGGTGCTACTCCACAGGTGAGCATACTCACTGAATAAATCGCTTCTTATCTGAAACTTGGTTCTATTTATCTAACAATAGGTTTGAATGCTTTTGAAGTCAGACGAATTTTTTCTTGCGATAACAAAAAGTTAACCGTAAAACCGCTAAACAGGTGATAACCACATGATTATATTGAATATTTGCCACTGCGATAAAAATGCAGTGCTTGGGAAACTGGACTCGCGCGGACGGCGAAGCCGTTGTACAATGGACGTACGTCATCGTTTTTACTCCTCGGTAGAGTGAAACTATGGCTAATCTTCGACTGAGTGCTCTAACACTCGACCGAAGGTGGCCGCTGATTTTAGGATTGGCGGTCTTTAACTTTTACTCGTTTGATTGTTTTGACTGACTGAAGCTTTAGACTTAAAGCTTCAAATAAACCAAACAAATTGCCAGACCATCTCCAACCACTAGCACTATAGATAGTAGCATAAGAGCTTGAAAAACGTACATAAAAAGTACAATTGAATTTGAGATATTTTTGCAAATTATTTTGTGTGAAAAAATAAAAATACAAACAAGGTTATTGCTATGAATTGTTTTTGTTGTTCTGGAAAAACGTTTTCAACTTGTTGTGAACCTTTTATTTTTCAACAAAAAAATCCAACAACGCCAGAACAACTGATGCGTTCACGCTACAGCGCTTTTTGTAAAGAACAAGCCGACTATCTGGTTAATACACACTGGCCTATTCAACCTGAATCGATTACTCAAATTAATAATACTATTAAAACCACCAAGTGGTCAGGACTTAAAATTGTTGCATCGCCTCAACCTTTAAATGATGAAGGTATTGTAGAGTTTGTGGCCTTTTTTGAAGAAAACGGAACACAACAATTACATGAAAAATCCCGCTTTAAAAAAATAGATGATCGTTGGTTTTATGTTGATGGTAAACATTTACCACCGATAAAATTAAATAGAAATGATGCCTGTTTTTGTGGCAGTGGTAAAAAACAGAAAAAATGTCATGGGATTTGAGTGTGGGTTGAGTAGTTTTTTAATCTTATAACCCGAGCACAAACAACATTATTTCAGAAGCATTTTGAGCTTCTTTACTTTTCCTAAAAGCTGGATTTCCATAGTGATAAGCTCTATAAGAGACACTATCATGCAATTCTACAACCATTACTAAACCGTCATTTATCGTAATCTCAGGTTTTGGCAACTTTGATTCATCAGGAAGTGTCCAAATATCAAAACTTTTCAACTTCTGGTATATTTTAGCCCAGTCAAATATTTCGTTATGTTTTAACCCACAAGACTCTATATGGTTATATTCACTAATCACTTCACAATAGCTGTATATACCCTCCAAAAAATATTCTAACTCTTCTGGATCTTCTTTCCATTTTTCAGGATTTTTATCATAAATTAAAATTTTTTGACCCGATATTTTTCCCTTACTATCAACATTGAGTACGAGAAGATCTTCGGGAGTAACTACTCCAAAACCAACCCAAATTCTAATCTCTTTACTTCCTGGCGAAATCACTTTTTCTCTTAAAGGAATAAGATTGACAGCATGAGCTTTCTTATCAGTAAACTCAACAAAGCCTCCCGTTTCGTCTTTTACTTTCTCAATATTTTCAGAACCACTAAACAAGCAGCCTGATAGAAGCATCAAAATTATAACCACTATTATTTTATTCAAAGATTTCAAAATTCTTTATGTTCAAAGGGTGTTTTCTCAATTAGTTCAATAATGCACCGATTTAAAACCTCATTCAATGGTTTAGGCATTCCTTTACTACTCATTTGAATTCCAACAAGCGCGCTAACTTCATCACGCGCAGGTAAGTAAGAACTACATTTATATTCAGTGCCATTGATGCTTAAACTGACCTGAGAAATAACACCATCAGTACTAAAGCTATAACTCTCAGAAAAGCCATCATAAAGGATTGCTGCAGGGTAAGATGCACCAGCCATAGCTGCAGATGAACCTATTTTCCCCATATTAGGCCAATATATAATAAGCTTGAAATGATTGAGTAAAATCTCCTTGATATCTTTAGTTGCAGAGGGCAAAAGATAGTCACTGAGTTTCGATGAAATAAGTTCAATAGGACCAGGTATTAGGTTTTCATCACCTAAGATATAAGTTGAATTACTCTGCTTAGATTTTGACAAAATATTTTTTCGATTTTCTTTTATTTGCACTTCGAATCTGTTTTTATTGACGTGAGCATCTAGATTATAAACTGTCGATGAAACACAACCAGTTAATATAGGAAGCAGAAAAATTATTCTTAAATATTTTGACATAATTTTTATTTCTCGCTTTGATGGCAACTTTTCAAATAATAGTTCATTTACTAATTTTTTTCGTATAAAAAGACTTTCCACAATGATCAAATTCAGATTGATAAATATTAGCTTCATTATCTTTGAAGAAGTTCTTTTGCATCGTTAAGCCACCATCACAGAAAAAGCATATGTAGCACAAATAAAGACAAACACTCCTTCTGAAATATATAAAGCATAGGTATCTCTTACTTTTAAATACCTAAATACTTGCATAAATATGGCACCAGTGATCAGAGTTATAAGAGTAGCTACGCATAACCCGATAAAACCACTGACATAATCTCGTTCCCCAGAAGAAAGAGCTGCGTATTGAGTTTGCTCAATTCCAATATAAATAAAACAACACCCAATAAAAAAAGCCACGAATAAAGAAGTGTTTTTAATGTCCATCTCTTTTATGGTTTCCATTTGTGTTAAATTTAATGCTTTTTCCAAACATCAAGTACCACGGACGACCATTTGAATATTCAGTAGAATGAAAGTTAATCCATCGGAAACAATATAATTCGACTCAATATGCCCCTTGTTAATTGATGATCTAACAAATAATTAAATTTAGTTAATTACATTTAATTAAAATACTTACTTTTTCTCACCCAAGCTTTCGTAATAAGCCGCCAGATTTTTAATATCTTCATCGGACAAAGATTTCGCTTGTGAGATCATCATGGGATCGATGCGTTTTTTATTTTTAAAGTCTAATAGTTGTTTTTCTGTGTAGGCCGCTTTTTGGCCTTTTAAGTTAGGAAAAGTTGGGACGATACTTATACCATCTTGACCGTGGCAGCCTGCGCACACACCGGCTCGTTTTTTACCTGCTTCGATATCTGCTGCTTGTAATCCACCCGATAACAGACCAGCCATAATAAAAACCAAAGAAAACTTCATTTTTTCACCTAAAATATCTCTCATTACAATGCGCGACATTTTACCTAATTTGGATAAAAAATGCTTAGTTTTCACTCAAAATCTTTAACAAAGTGTTAATCCGTTTTCCAAGCCCTTTAATCTGCCCCTAAAGCAAACGCTACAGCAGCTTTGGCATGAATATCAGTGGTGTTATATAAGGGAATTTGAGTGTCGGTTTGTCCAACTAACATCGCAATTTCCGTGCAACCTAAGATCACTGCTTGCGCACCGCTATTGGCTAATTTTTCTATAATTTCCAAATACTTAAACTTGGAACTGTCGATGACTTTTCCTAAACAAAGCTCTTCATAGATAACTTGATGAATTACTTTTTGATCGTTTAAATTCGGAACAATCACGTCTATACCAAACTTTTCAATAAAACGCTGCTTATAAAATGCCTGCTGCATGGTGAATTGTGTACCGAGTAATCCAACACAACTGACTTGATCGTTAATTAATTCCGATGCTGTCGTGTCAGCAATATGAATAAGTGGGATATTAATTGAGGCTTCAACTTCTGGTGCAACTTTATGCATGGTGTTGGTACAAATAAGTAAACACTCTGCTCCTGCCGCCTCTAGAGATTTTGCGGCTTCAGTTAACATTGATGTCATTTCAGGCCAATTGTCAGCTCGCTGTAATACTTCTATCTCTGCAAAATTGATGCTGTTTAAAATAATTTTTGCTGAATTAAAACCACCCAGCTTGGACTTAACCTCTTGATTAATTGCTGTATAGTATTCAGTTGTTGACTCCCAGCTCATACCACCAATTAGACCGATTGTTTTCATTGCTGACTCCCTATTTTTGCAGTTAGCTAAATATCACCTCGCATCAAACAATTGAACTGAAACGATTATTTGATGAAAAATTTATTTTAAGTGAAATTTATTCTAAAAAACTTTACCCTATCTTAACTTAAAAATACATGTGATATGAGTAATCTGATGAAACCATTAAAAATGCTATTTCTAACTTGGATATTACTAATGAGTTTACCAACAACAGCCAGTGAACAAGAAGAACAGGCTTTTCAATCAGTCAAAAATTTATTTGCAGCCATGTCGGCTTTTGATTATGAGGCCATGCGTAATGTAGTAACAAGTGACTTTCAATTGTTGGAAGTAGGCGAAGACTGGAGCATTGAAACTTTAATTAATGCAGTAAAACCTAAAGGCAAACCTTATCAGCGGCGTAATTTTTTTCAACTTATTCGTTCAGAAACTCATGGTAATGTCGTATGGGTTAGTTATTGGAATAAAGCAATCTACCAGTTTGGTGATAAAGATCGTCAGGTTGCTTGGATGGAAAGTGCGGTTATCATCAAACAGAATGATCAATGGAAAATCCAGATGCTTCACTCAACTCGTCTGGACAAAGACAAAGTACCAGCAGATATTCAGTGGGTTGAATACAATCCCAACAGTCCAGCTTCTAATCAATAATCTTTAATAATTAAAAGCCTATAAAAATAAAAATTTCACCTCACTCATACCGCTACATAGAAGTTTTACATCACTAGATATGAGTTAGCTAGATAATTTATATTGTCGACGCACTTCATCAATATAACGATATCTTGAACTTTTTAGTCGTTCATGAGGTGCAAATTGCGCACTTGCTTCATCTAGTAAATTTACTGCATCAGTAAGTTTTATTAGCTCATTGTCTGTTAATTTATCTTTAATGATTAGCTCATTAATTTCGATAATTGCAAATTCTTTTGCAGCTATATCTTCTGGCAAGCCAGATTTAGTACATAAACCATAAGTACCATTCAAAAAATGTTTCCACTCATCTTCAATATGAAACCTTAATTCGGAGTTAAGTTTAGAGTTAGTGGTGCTATGTCCTTTTGCTTTTAGGCTATCTATTGTATTGATATAACAGCTAGAAAAAACAGAGTAGATTTTATCTTGTGTTTTCAGTGACTGAACAATCCCTAACCAAGAAGTATACCCTTTTGCATAATATTCAATTTTTTGGTTTTCGTTATGCTCCCCAAAAAATGAAGTACAACTTGCATCGATATTGAGTTGGTAAGAAGGTTGAGGCATTAGCTGAGCATTTTGATATTCGACTAATGCCAGCTGAGTAACTTTTGATATTTCAAGCAGCGCTTGTTTAGTTAAAAAATTATCATTTAAATATTTAAGAAGTTCCATAGATTATATTTCCCTTATAAAACCAAATTTCCCTTATAAAAAATTTTGGCTTGCTAAAAGTTAACTACAATAATTGCTATATTGTAATACACATATCACCAATACTACTCGCCTACCTAGGCGGTTACAATAGTTGTTAATAATTTGTTCAAATAAATTATCACAACAATGACTTAACTAAATTTTTGTAGCAACCAAACATTTTCTTTTGCTGGGTATTCACCTCTTAAACCACCAGTAACATCTGTACTATCAAGAAAAATTAATTCGTAATTTTTTTGATAGTGTTTATTCACTTCTGCTTTATTAACTGAAAATGGAGGGCCATGCGTCACACTTTGATCGTAGACAAAAGTTACCAGTAATTGAGGTGCTTGATTAGTCATTTCCATTAAATGAGCGGTATATTGATGTCGCATTTTTTCTGGTAAGGCCACTAGTGCTGCACGATCATAAATAGCATTAACCTTACCCAGTGTTTGTGCGGATAACTCAAAAATATCACCAACGAACATATCAATATGCTTGGCACTATAATGACTTAAACTTCCAATCTGAGAAATATTGGGTTTAATTTTAAGCGCTTCAAATAACTGATTAATTGCTAACTCACTCAACTCTGCACCAACCACTTGATAACCTTGAGACAGTAACCAACCGATATCGTTAGTTTTACCGCATAAAGGTAAAAAAACTCGTTCTCCTTTAGCCATAGATAGTCGATTAAAATATTTCATTAAAAACTGATTTCCTTTGGGCTCGTGAAAGCCTAGCTCATTGTTTTCCCATCGTTTATGCCAAAAATCAGGTTCCATAATTACTCCTAAATTGAGATTAAGTCAGTTGAGGTTGGGTAAATTACACTCAGCTATAGCTTGTTCTACCCGTACCAATATTGCATACGTTTGTGTGAATGGGTAGGATACAACTTAAAGTTAACTTGAGGTCAAGCTTTATGTCTCAATCAACCATTATCGATATTGCTCAGGTTGCCAGACTTTCAGGCGTGCCAGCTTCAACTTTACGATATTATGAAGAAAAAGGACTCATACAATCAACTGGCCGACAAGGTTTACGGCGATTGTTTTCTAGCAAAGTATTGGAGCGTTTGGCCATTATTTCTCTGGGACAACAAGCTGGTTTTTCACTCAATGAAATTTCCACTATTTTTACCCCCAAAGGCACTCATATTGATAAAAATAAACTTTTGGCCAAAGCTCACGAACTAGATCGAAAAATTCAAAAACTTACAGCTATTCGCAATGGCTTACAACATGCAGCCGAATGTCCTGCACCCAGCCACTTGGAATGTCCATCATTTAATAAGTTGTTACGCGCTGCCAGCATGGATAAGCTGAAGAAAAATAAATCTGTTATTAATAAGTAACACCCTGGAGCTTTATCTTGTTAATTTAAAAATGCGCTTGCGCAATTTTTTTATCAAAAGAATCAGCCAGAAACGATAAGTTTGATTGAACATATTCTATAAAATGCCGCGTCACTGGCGATAGACTTTTTGCCGATGGATACACTAGACACCAAGAGCGCTTAATCGGAAATCCATCGATTGATAATGATTTCAAACTACCTAAACTCAACTCTGAAAGTATGCTAAGTTTTGGTAAAACAGCAACTCCCAATCCCGACAAAACGGCATGTTTTAACGCCTCATTCGAACCCACTTCCATCAGCGGCAATAATGCTATACGATTTTTATGTGCATATTGCTCAAGAGCCTGCCGGCTGCCGGATCCTCGCTCTCGAATCAATAGTGGCTGTTCAAAAAACTGTTCTGCACTTATCGACGTCTTTTGTGCAAAAGGATGTGCCGGATCGATAACTGGGATCAATTCATTGTCGAGAAACGGAATTGTTGATAATGGCCGATTAGAGGGAACAATCCCCATAATAACCAAATCATCTTTATTCTCTGAAAGTCGTTCGATAGCTCTGGCCTGATTAACAAAATCCAAACTAATTCGAACCTGTGGATATTTTTCAAGAAAAAACTTTACCAAATACGGAACAACATACTGAGCTGTATTTACAGCAGATATTTTTAAATCACCAGATACTTTTCCTTCCAGCGTATGAATATCATTTTTTAGTTTTCGAAGCTGTTCAAACATTACCTCTATACTTTCTGCGAGCAGATTCCCAACAGGTGTGTAATACAGTTGTCTACCAATATATTCGAAAACTTTTTGACCCAACGCTTCTTCTAGTTGGCGAACTTGTGAGCTGACTGCAGGCTGAGTGAGTCCTAACTTATCAGCTGCTTTTACGAAGCCCTTTTCTTGATAAACCGCATGAAATACTTCGAGCTGCCGAAGTGAAAGTCTTTTAATAAGTTGCTGAAAACTGTCAGGCACACATCTCTCCTTTAGATTAAATATAAGTAATTATTTATAGTAACTATAAAATAGATTGATTTTTAATTATAGATAAATCTGGTTACCGTGTAGCCTGACGCGCCTAGAGGAGGATTCTGGTGATAAAAAAAGTACTTATTTCAAATCGAGGAGAAATAGCAGTTCGCATAGTAAGAGCCTGTGCAGAACTGGGTATTCGCTCGGTGGCTGTTTATACTGAGCCCGATCGATATGGATTGCATGTTAAACGTGCAGACGAATCTTATTCGCTGGGTGAAGATCCTATTCAAGGTTATCTTGATCCTTTAAAAATTGTAAACCTAGCCATTCAAACGGGCTGCGACGCTATCCACCCCGGTTACGGCTTTCTCTCGGAAAATGCAGAATTAGCAGCATTATGTGAAAAAAAAGGCATTACTTTTATCGGCCCTAAATCAACAGTGATCGCAAAAATGGGCGATAAGACACAAGCACGTAAAACGATGCAGGAAGCTGGTGTCCCTGTTACACCGGGATCTGATGGTAATCTTGATAACTTGGAACACGCCCTTAAAGTTGCGGAAGGTATTGGGTATCCAGTAATGCTGAAGGCGACGTCTGGTGGTGGTGGACGCGGTATTCGACGGTGCGATTCAGCCAAAGAACTCGAAACTCAATACCCAAGAGTTATATCAGAAGCCACTAAAGCCTTTGGATCGGCAGACGTTTTTCTTGAAAAGTGCATTGTTAACCCCTTACATATTGAAGCGCAGATCCTTGGCGACTCACAAGGTAATGTGATCCATTTATTCGAGCGTGATTGTTCTATTCAAAGACGCAACCAAAAACTCATCGAAATTGCGCCTAGTCCACAAATTACTCCCGAGCAACGTCAATACATCGGCGAGTTAGCAGTTCGTGCAGCAAAATCAGTAGGTTATGAAAGTGCTGGAACCGTAGAGTTTTTGCTAACCGGAAATGAAGTCTACTTCATGGAAATGAACACTCGAATTCAGGTTGAACATACCATCACTGAACAGATAACAGGCGTTGATATTGTTCAAGAACAATTGCGTATTGCCTCTGGAAAACCATTACGCTACCAACAACAAGATATTCAATTTCATGGTTTTTCACTCCAGTTTCGAATTAATGCGGAAGATCCTAAAAACGATTTTCTTCCCAGCTTTGGCCGAGTCACCCATTATTATGCACCCGGAGGGCCTGGGGTAAGAGTTGATACAGCTATATTTACAGGTTATGAGATTCCGCCTTTTTATGACTCAATGTGTTTAAAACTCATCGTTTGGGCTCTGAATTGGGAAGATGCGCTAAGCCGTGGAAAAAGAGCGCTCGACGATATGCGACTTCATGGGGTGAAAACAACAGCTAATTACTATCAACAAATTTTGTCTCACCCAGAATTTAAAAATGCGAAATTCAACACCAGTTTCGTAACCGAAAACCCCGAATTATTAAGCTATTCCGATAAACGCCACCCCAGTGAAGTAGCTCTGGCATTAGCGGCGGCCATTGCGGCTCATATCAGCGAATAAGGAGAAATAAGTGAAAAAAATTGAAGTTACCGATGTCACTTTACGCGACGCTCATCAATCGCTTTTAGCAACAAGAATGCGCACTGAAGATATGTTACCTATTTGCCCTAAATTGGACCAAGTAGGATTTTGGTCTCTTGAAGTCTGGGGTGGTGCAACTTTTGATGCCTGTGTTAGATTTTTGAAAGAAGATCCGTGGGAACGCTTAAGAAAGCTGAAAAAAGCACTACCAAATACTCGATTACAAATGCTGTTACGTGGGCAAAACCTTTTGGGTTATCGGCATTACGCTGATGATGTTGTTAAAGCATTTGTCGATGCCAGTGCAGAAAATGGCATTGATGTTTTTCGTGTTTTTGATGCGCTTAATGACATGCGAAATATCGAAGTTGCCATGAAAGCCGTAAAAGAAAGTGGTAAACATGCTCAGGGCACAATTTGTTATACCACAAGCCCCGTACATACTTTAGATCGATTTGTCGAGCAGGCAAAAACTCTCCGTGATATGGGCGCAGACTCTATTGTTATCAAAGATATGGCCGGATTACTGACACCTTACGCAACAGCAGATCTAACTAAAGCTATCAAAGCCACTGTTGATTTACCGTTAGTCTTACACAGCCATTCAACTTCGGGCTTGGCTCAACTGTGTCAATTGAAAGCCGTTGAAGCTGGTGTTGACAGAATAGACACTGCGATTTCGAGCTTTTCAGGTGGAACAAGCCACCCTTCAACCGAAGCTCAGGTTGCAGCATTTAAAAATACACCTTATGACACAGAATTAGACTTGGTACTCCTTGCAGAAATTAATGAATACTTTAAAGAAGTTCGCAAAAAATACCATCAGTTTGAAAGTGAGTTTACCAAAGAAGATATCGCCGTTCAGATTAATCAAGTACCCGGCGGCATGATGTCTAATTTGGCCAACCAATTAAAAGAGCAAAATGCACTTGATCGCATTCAAGAGGTTTTTAAAGAAATACCTAAAGTTAGAAAAGATCTCGGTTACCCGCCACTGGTTACACCATCATCACAAATAGTCGGCACGCAAGCTGTTTATAATGTCTTATCTGGTGAACGTTATAAAACCATTACCAACGAAGTTAAACGCTATTTAAAAGGCGGCTATGGTTTACCACCAGCTTCAGTAGATGAAAGTTTACGTGAAAAAGCGATTGGTAATGAAACCGTTCTTGAAGGAAGACCAGCTGAAGGCTTAAGTCCAGAGTTAGAAAAATTATCCAAAGATATTGGTGACTTAGCCACGTCAAAAGAAGATGTTTTAATTTACGCCATGTTTCCTGAGCTTGGGCGTGACTTTTTACAGCAACGTCATGACGGAACCTTGGAACCTGAAGCGTTATTACCTGTTGATTCATCAGACTCCAAATCAAAACCACATACCGCCACGGAATTTAAAATTGATGTTCATGGTGAAACGTATGAAGTAGCAATCACCGGCATTGGGGATTTTGGTAGTGGAAAACGAAAATTCTACATTTCACTCGATGGTATGCCTGAAGAAGTCGTGTTTGAACCTTTAAATGAATACAGCGGTGAAAATGCTCCAGGTCGTGGCAAAGCAACAGAACCTGGACACGTAACCGCAGCAATGCCCGGTAATATCATCGAAATACTGGTAAAAATTGGAGATACCGTAAAAGCTGGTGATGCCGTATTAATAACAGAAGCCATGAAAATGGAAACTGAAATCAGCGCCGCAGTTGATGGTGAGGTTAAAGCTATTCACGTAGAGAAAGGCGACCGAGTTACTCCAGGGGAAATACTGGTGGAAATAGGTTAGTAAATTAGCGTCTTTTTTATTGGGACTTAAAAGGGGTGTAGAAACACCCTTTTTTTCCGATTGAGCTATTCGAATATTATTCCATATATTTGGATTGATATTCTTATGTAGTATCTGAATTTTAAAGGTTGAAACTACCTCTAACTGCTGCAGAAATTTGAGCAGCGGTTAATTCTTTTGTATTTTTATTAAGTTTTTTCTTTTTAATGATAATAGCAGTTTTCATGAGCGATGCTCCCCATGTGTTTTTGTAATAATCATTCCAAAATGCCTTATCTCACCTCCCATTTCTGTATCTTGATAATGAGAATTATCCAACAATTCCAAAAGTTCTCTTAAACTATAATTAATACACCCAAGCCATTGAAGAAGCGAAGCAAGAGGATTTCTTCTATCTTCAGTTTTAAAAAAATAAACATCAGCTGCAGTTTTATTTACGTGGTTATAGATAAGTAAATATGTCTCATCATTTTCACCAAAAAAATTTAAATCTATATTGGGATCATTAAAGCGCACACCGCCTTGTTGGGTAATCATGTGAATCCAAGATTTAAGGCTCGTAACATCATCTATAGTGATATTATCAGCAGGCCTAAAATCATACTCGTTATTAGATTCTTTTTTTGTGGTTGACTGTTCGGATCCATCAAAAATATGTTCTACAAATTCATCATCATGTGGTATTCGGTAATTACCTTTTATTTTCCATTACTAAAACCAAAAATAAGGTTCGTTTGATTCTACAATTATTATTGAAATGTTTACAAGTGTAGCAATGGAAATCTCACAATTGTGCAAACAATTAGCCTCCTATCGAAAACAATCGGGAGATATTTCCTATTTAATACGTCGTTTAAACAAATCTTTAGCTCGATTGGCAAATCTTAGGATGGTGGTTTTAAAAGGCATTTCTGCGAGTTTCGTTTTACTACACAGGCATTGCTGGCCAGATAAACACTCGACGATTGAACCTGAAACTCAAGGGTTATATCGAGTTGGTCGAATGGACAAGAATAAACATTTTTCATCCGAATAAAATGGCAATGCCAGCCACTATTCAATCCGTATTAAATCAACTGAATATCAATCAATCTCACTGGCTCAGTCAGATTCAACATTACGGTACCAACTATGGTCGATTTGATGGTTGTATTCATTCCATCAAAGCCAAAGTTGAACAACTTGAGCAACAATGGATTCAGGAAGTCAGACAATTACAGAAGCTTTTTAGTACGGCTTAACACAAAAATTCAACAAGAAATTACAATCTATCATTAACCACATTCGTGGTGGTTTCGGTTGCTTGCAATTCATTTAATTCAGCCAATCAACTCTATTTTTCAGTATTTCTTTTATTCCTACCCAATGATAATCAAAGTTCATTCTGACCTGGAGCTTTAACTACCCTTCTACTAAACCTTGACTAGAAAAATGCTTGTCCAAAATTATTGTTGTTTAATTATAATAGTTTAGATGAAATGAATTTCATCCGTGACAATATAGTATCTATTTCACTAGGATCGGAAAGCACACCAGCAATAACATTAAACATTTGAGGGTCACTCAACAGGATTGTAAACTCATCTCTTAAGTAGATCTTTAGTTCAAGATCTGGTAAATCCAAGAGATTAAGCTCAACGTTTTCAGCTTTCTCCAGAATGAAGCTGATATCTTCAAAATCACGTCCATAGTAGTCGCTATTATTTCTACCTTTGAACGCTTCGAATTTACAGCCAAGAAAATAAGGTACGCTACAGTAGTTAACTATTTTTCCAGAAGGCAATTCAAATGGTTCCGCATTTTGAATTACTTTTTCATACCATCTGTTAGTAAAGCCCAACACTTCTTCATTCAGCGGCATGACATCAACTTTAATATTGTTTTGCGGCTCCCTAAAACGGCAAGTCGGGCCATACATATCTTCTTGGAAGCCGAGTTTTCTAAGCTTCTCACAAAAACCATAATAGTCTGGCTTTGTCACTATATCTACAATTACATCGATGTCTTCAGTATTTCGTATTTCGGGATAGGTAATTTCAGGTACCAAAAAGACTACGCTTGCACCACCGACAAAGACGACTTCGTCCAGCAGATCACCTAAGCTGTCAGATACTATTTCTATCAGATTTAAAGTTTCGTTACTGCCATACTTCATTTTTTTAGCTTCCCAATATATGTTTTGACAACATATCTTCAGCAACATTTAATTCGCGGGGGGTTCCAGTTCTCAGTATGTCTAGCAATGCAAAGGCTTTATGCACAAATGAGTCGATATTTGAAGCAAAAGGAATACTTGGATAGATCGGAGAAACTAGTTCAGCTTGTATATCAATTTTATGCGTATTATCACTTTTCCACGCTAATCCTGGTTCAGGTGGAACAATATCGCTTCGAATTCTTTCACAGTTCCATGCTGTCGGCATTATGATATGCCGGATCCGTATCGGGAAAATGCGCGCCGAT
>JAUIHB010000007.1 GCA_030432465.1 Gammaproteobacteria bacterium | reverse complement strand
TGACTTTGCCAGTTATCTAATTGAATACCATGCTTATCCAATAAAATCTGTCGGCTATTAGCTATTGCTACAATATTCAATGCAATATTTTTATCCTGTAACCATCGCTGTTGGCGGTTAATTTGTTCAATTAATTCTTTACCAACAGTACCGCAACCAATAATGAATGCATCAATTGCGGGTTTATGAGAAAAAAGATTTTGATGACATACTTTTACCGCATCTTCTGTTCGCTGGCTTCTTATAACAGCTGAAATACTTCTTTCTGAGGAGTCTTGTGCAATAGCTATGATATTAACTTTTGCTTGAGAAAGAGCTTTAAAAAACTTGGCTGCAATACCTTTTTGTTGTTGCATACGATCGCCAACCAGAGTGACGATGGCTAAATGTTTTTTTACATCTACTGGTTCCAGTAGTTCATTTTTAATCTCAAGTTCAAAAGCATTATTTAAACAAGTTAAAGCCGCTTCTGCTTCACTGCCAGGAACACAAAAACTTAAACAATATTCTGCCGATGATTGGCTGATCATAATGACTGAAATATTAGCTAGGCTGATGGCTGAAAATATGCGACTGGCCATGCCAACCATGCCTTTCATTCCGGGGCCAGAAACATTAATCATTGCAACATTATCTAAATGTGATATTGCTTTTACGGCCTCTCCATTTCCTGATTCTTTTGAGATTAAAGTACCTTCTTTTTCTGGAGTGTTAGTGTTTTTGATACGGCAGGCAATATTATAATGGGCAAGTGGTGCTATAGTTTTTGGATGTAAAACTTTTGCACCAAAGTAAGATAGCTCCATAGCTTCTTGATATGACATTTTTTCGATATGTTGAGCATTATCAACCAAGCGTGGATCTACATTATAGACACCGTCGACATCCGTCCAGATTTCACATACCTCAGATTTTAAACAGGCGGCTAAAATTGCTGCTGAATAGTCAGAACCATTGCGTCCTAATGTGGCAGTTTCACCACGGGTATTCACACCATAAAAACCGGGCATTAAAGCAATATTTTCTAATTCTGAATAGGCACGTTTAAATCGAGTTGTCGAGATTTCAATATTGGCGACAGGCTCACTGGTTTGATCTTCAACGACTAAAAACTCTTCGGGATCAATAAGTGAAACTTTTAATAACAGCGATTGAAGTAAAGCATTGAGTAATAGTACGCTAAACCTTTCTCCACTACCTAAAATTTGAGCTTCTGTCGAAGCAGGACAGTGGCCAAGTAATTTGGCGCCCTGAGTTAGTTGGTTTAATTTTTCAAACAGCTGATTTTGCTGAGAGTTTAGATTGGCTGAGTCCAACTCTGGCACTAGCTTTACAACTGCTTGTGCAATATTGGTTAAATGCGCTTGAATATCGTTAAGTGTCTGCTCGGTATTCGTTTGGCTATTCAATTGACTAACTAAATTGACTAGTGCATTAGTCATACCTTGAGGTGCAGAAACCACCACCGCCGCTGCGTGCGTGCGTGCCGTATTTTGAATAATAGCTGCTACTTGTTGGAAACGTTTTGCGTCAGCTAAAGATGAACCGCCAAATTTTAAAACATACATTGCTTTTTCCTATGATATAAAAAAGCCCGTGAATCTTAAGAGAGTCACGGGCTTGTTAAATTCTGTTATTTGTTAGCCAGTGACCGTTTTTCGACCGGTGGTAATCGTGCCAGTAATGCCGGTGGTAATAATGCCGCTAGTAATAATGCCTGATGTGTTAGTTCCAGATACCAATGTTTTTGAATTAGAGGTTTCTGAGTTAGATGCTCCAGACATCATTGTCGCTGAAAAAATAGCGCCATGATTAATCATATTAGTTGTTATTGAAGTAATAGTGCTTATCAATGTTGAAATATATCTTAGTTGAGATCGATTTAGGGAAGTTCTCAAGTTCAATAAAAAACGGACACTCAGTTGTGCTGTCAGGTTGATACTGTTGAGTTGTCTATGATTTGATTTCATTATGTTTAATTATATATTTCGTTTATTTATATATTTCTGTAGTTTTTATTAATCACATTTGTCGTTCAATTATGGAACTGTCGCTACGTAATAGAGCCTAGTATGCAATTGAATTGTATTCGCTGTAAAGTCGAAACCGTATAACTAATATAATTAAAAGTAGTATCAGCAATTGAGAAACGGCAAAGTTTTCAGATGTATAGCCGTCTAAATTACTATCTGCAGGTTAACTAGTTTTTAGCCGTTTACCAAATAGCCAGATGTTATATACGTTAGACAAAATGGTTTAAATGACAAGCTATATTAACTTGAGTATAAAGGGTGGGCTATTCAAGTTAATACAGCTTTGATAATTTATGCGAAAAATAGCTAAAACAGCTCAGACTATTTTAAATTGGTTAAGTGGTAATCGGCGATAACGTTCTCCGGTTGCAGCAAAAATTGCATTACATAACGCTGGTGAAAATGGAGGCACGCCAGGTTCTCCCACGCCTGTTGGTAGTGCATCACTTTTTACTATATGTGTATGTATTTCCGGAAATTGATTGATACGAGCCATCTGATAATCATGAAAGTTGCTTTGCTGTATTTGGCCATTCTTTGCAGTGATTTCTCCGTATAGGGCAAGGCTTGTTGAAAATATTGCAGCTCCTTCCATTTGTGAGCGTACCCGATCAGGATTGAGTACTTTACCTACATCTACCGCATTGTGTATAGCTTCAATATTAACTTTGCCATTTTTCATTGATACTTCTACTACAGTTGCAACATAGCTGCAAAAACTACGATGTGCAGCAATTCCCATCCCGTGCCCTTCAGGGAGTTTTTTACCCCATTGAGATTTCTCCGCGACCAGAGCAATAACATTCTTCAAACGCGCTGTATCAGCAGGGTATTGCTTCAGCGGTTCACCATAGTTAGGGTATTGGTATTTATCTTTGCTAAAATCAACATGTTGATCTTTGCCTATTAGTTCAATCAAAAAATCTTTTGGATCTTTACCCGCCGCATACGCTAGTTCATCGGCAAATGAACTAGCAGCAAACGCATTATTGATATTCGTTACAGATCGTACCCAGCCGATACGCATAAAAGTTTCTGTATCGCCAAGTTCTACTTGAATATTGGGTACATCAAACATGACATCACCTAGTCCTAAGTCGGCACTATCGGCTGTTTTAGCGTTGACATCAAAAGTTGAACCAATAGGATGATTCACCATACTGTGATACCAGCCAGTTACTTTTCCCTGAGCATCCAGAGTACCGGCAACTTTTTGGTAGCTAGGAGAGTGGTAATAGCCATGCTGAATATCATCTTCCCTTGTCCAAATGACTTTGATTGGTTGTTGTGTTTGTTGAGCTAGATAAGCGGCTTCGGCAACAAAATCAGGTTTAGATTTACGTCCAAATCCACCGCCAAGTAATGTGACATTTACGGTGACAGTACTTTCTTTTTCTTTAGGGATTTTTAAAACACTCATGACATTTCTTTGAGCTGATTGTGGGGTTTGGGTACAGGCCCATACTTCAACTCCTGACTCAGTTATTCTTGCAGCAGCAGCTGGTGGTTCCATAGGTGCATGTGCTAATCCTGCGACATAGTAACTTGCTTCAATATGTTTATTAGCAGATTTTTTTGCTTGCTCAAAATCTCCTCGTTTTCTGACGACAGTACTTGGAGACTTTAACGCATCTTCAAAAATTTTTTCGTGTGACTCAGTGTTGTAGTTAGCATTTTTTCCGTGTTCCCATTTTATTTTTAATTTCTCGCGACCATTAATTGCTGCCCAAGTATTATCTGCAATAACTGCAATTCCACCAAGCATTTTAAATCCAGCAGGAGCCTCAATTGCTGGAATTTTTATAACTTTATGGACTCCTTTGACCTTGAGTGTTTCGCTGTCATCAAAAGATTTTACTTGACCAAAAACGACTGGAGGGCGAGCAATTACAGCAACTTTCATATTGTCTAATTCAACGTCAAATCCAAAAACGGTATGGCCTGTTGCTATAGCTTTTTCATCCAATAAACGAATGTTCTCTTTCCCAATATATTTTTGCTCTTTTTCTGTTTTTAATTTTAATGATTGTCGTTCAGGTATGGGAAGTTTTGCTGCAATGGCGACAAGCTGTGAAAAGTCTAGCGTTTTATCTGTACCAGATAAATGAGCCTGATGATTTTTAATTTTTACTTTCTCAGGAGAAACTTTCCATACTTGCGCAGCTGCTTGCTGTAACATGTTTTTAGCTATCGCACCTGCTTCCTTTAACTTTTGATAATTTTTTCTAACACTGCGTGAGCCATCGGTATTTTGACTACCGTATTTTTGATCTCCAATTGCTTGTTCTACTGTAACGCGTTGCCAGTCTGCCTCCATTTCATCAGCAACAAGTAATGGAAGTGTGCTGCGAACACCTTGCCCCATTTCTGAGCGATGACTGATAATTGTTACTTGTCCGGTAGGGGCAATTGAAACAAAAACATCAGGCGAAAAAATATTTTGATTATCTGTTCCGGTCGCTGCGAGTATTGGTGCGAACTGAATACCGAGTAGTAAACTACCACTAGAAACGCCAACACTTTTAATAAAACCACGGCGGCTTAAGTTTTGGATGTCCATTTACTTAACCTCTCTTGCCAATTTTGCTGCCTGATGGATAGCTGCACGAATGCGAGGATAGGTTCCACAACGACAAATATTGCCTGACATTGCATTATTAATATCATCATCGTTTGGATTTTTATTCTGGCTTAAAAGGGCTGATGCAGACATAATCTGGCCAGACTGGCAATAACCACATTGCGGTACATTGAGTTCTTGCCAAGCTATTTGAACAGGGTGGTCGCCATCTTCTGAAAGACCTTCAATTGTCGTGATTTTTTTTTCACCCACGGCAGATACTGGCATAACACATGAGCGAATGGCCTGTCCTTCTAAATGTACAGTGCAAGCTCCACATAATCCTTTTCCGCAGCCGTACTTGCTACCAGTGAGCTTAAGAATATCTCTCAGTGCCCATAATAATGGCATATCTGGTTCGACATCTATTTGTTTTTCTTTTCCGTTAATATTGAGTTTTATCATAAGTCTCTCCGCAGATTTGCTAAAGTTTTTTGTTATGTTCACTAAAGAACTGATTGATAAAGTAACCTTAATCATATCAATCGTATTACTTGTGTTTTAGAGTCAGACAAACACTTTTATAAAACGGGACTCAGTTAGCACATTGGCGCAATTTATCTAAGTCCGACGGTATATCTAAATCGAATGCTGCACTTTTATTATTAATAGTGATCACTTGGCTGGATTGTTCGATTATTTTTCTTGCGCCTTGAGTTTTTAATAATGAAAGTTTATCAAAATAGCTTCTAGGAAAAATAGCGGGTGCACCGCTTACCTGTTTTTTATATTTATCATCAAAATAGTTATTGGCAACAATTTTTTGCTGGTTTTTTTTCCATATCTGGTAAATATTAATTAAGTCATTTTGAGTGATCATCCACTGATCACAAAGTAGAATTAAGACACCTTGGCAGCTATCGGGTATTGCTTGAATACCTGTTGCGATTGAACTGCCCATGCCAGCTTGCCAGTTATCATTAATTAATGTTTTTATGCAAAGCTGATGTAATTCTTTTTGCATAGATAAATGATTAAAGCCTAGAACACAAAATGCGTAAGGTGAGAAATTTATAGCCAGTTTTGCTGTCTTTTTTAATAGTGTTTCGACGAGAAGAATTACCTGCAGCTATTAAGAGACAAGCTATATCGCCAGAGTTTTGTGTGTGATTATTTTTGGTAAACTGAATTGTCGTATTTTTTAACATTAAGCATTTACCTGAGAACAATTAACTGCGTCTTTTTGTGTCCTGACAGCTTGTATTTCAGCGATGATTGCTAAGGCGATAGTTTCTGGCGTTGATGCACCAATATTTAATCCGATAGGGCCGAATACGCGTCCTTGATGCTGATTAAAATCGGTTTGACAACTTTTGAGCAACTGATCACGCCGTTTGGCTGGTCCGAGTAAACCTATATAATTTATTTGACTAGGTAGTAAGCGCTGCAGATAGTCTTCATCTCTCTCAAATTGATGGCTCATGACAACCACAGCATCAAATGGCGTTAAATCATAATTTTTCCATTGACTTCGTTTGATATGCTCTACGGTAGCTGTTTTACAGAATAAGTCTGAGCATGCATAATCCGCTCGATGATCGATAATGGTTATTTTCCAACCTAATTGTTCTGCAATTGATGCCACAGGAGGAACATCCGGAGAAGCACCACAAATTAAAAGATGAATTGGTGCAGGTAGTTGTGTGGAAAGTAAATTTTGTGATTTATCGATAAGCGTTTTGGTATGATTTTGAATAAAACTTGATTTTTCATCACGAGTAAATTCTAGTAAATAGGGTGCCTGAGTTTTTACTTTCAGAATGTGGCTATGTCCTTGTGAAACTTGATTTAATATTTCAAAAAAACCTAAATGATTTTTATAGGCAGGTAAGTGCTTTAATAATACTTGGATGGAGCCATCACAACCTAGCCCCATCCCCCACAAGAGATCATCTTCACCGCGCATATCATAGGTGACTACTTTATCTACTTTTTTTTCAAATATCATTTCGCAATGAGCCATTATATCGCCTTCCAAACAACCCCCACTAAGCAGACCCCAATAATGATATGTGCTATCAATGAGCATTAAAGCACCACTTTTGCGGTACGTTGATCCTTGAGTATCAATGATAATTGCTAGCACATAATCTTGATGGGGTTGATATGCTTGAATTGACTGAAGCAAGCTATGCATGAAGTTCTTCCTTAATATTATTATTTAGTTGAGATAAGGTTTGCCAAGGAAGTAAAGCACAGTTGATGCGGCTTGGGTGGGAAGAAACACCAGTTAGACAATTGAGTAACTCGATTTGAAGAGGAATTTTATTATTTAATGAGTGAGCGAGACTTTGGTAATCCTGTTGTAATTGCTGTAATGATTGATTGAGGCCGTGAGTACACAATAAGGAGCATGAAGCAATACAAATAGCGCAAGCATCTGCGGTAAAACCAATGTTTACAATTGTAGGAACTTTAGTTTGAGAATTTAACTTAATATAAATATTTAACTCATCACCACAGCTAGGGTTAAAGCCTTCCAATTCATGGGTATGTGCAAAGCTGGCATTTAAACCAACGGGTGATTGGCTGTGCTGCTTAATAGTTTGCTGATAAAGCTGATTAATAGACATTGATTATTTGATTTCTCTTAATTCTGATTATCTTGTTTGAGTTACTTGATGTAACAGTTTTCTATATATTGTGTCTTATTAGTAAGTATCCAGTTTTCAGTCTAGATGATCTTTATTCATTTATCTTAATGATTTGATGTAAAAGCGCAATGGAAAATGCCATTATAAAGCAGTGATGTTATTAATAGGCTTAGATGCGACAAATTGAGAGAGAATTAAGTTTAGCGGTAAAATTTTACAAGTGTCGAGGGAAAAATGAGAAAAGGTAATTAGTCTACTGGAGATAAGTTATACATGAAAAGTAACAATTTTTTAAATGAGCAACTTTATCACACAATAAAGCAGGAGAGGAACTCGATAATCTTCACTCGAATGCTACTTATTACTTTTTTGAGTGGATTAGCTGTTTCTGCTTCTATTTATGCTAAAGAAATCTCTAAAAGCAATGATTCGACTATAAAATCAACTTCCAATACTCAAACTGGAGATGGGATTAAGGTGAACCCTAATGATCATCAAACTTATCAGAGCACTGATTGGGAGCTAAAGAACTTAAAGGGAGACATAATTCGACTGACTGATTATCAAGGACAGCCTGTTATCTTAGTTTTTTGGGCTACATGGTGTCCATATTGTAAAAAGCTCTTACCAGGTATTGAAAAGCTTCATCAAAAATATGCAGATAAAGGATTAAAAGTAATAGGTGTTAATATAAAAGAAGATTGGAAACCGAAACTTTATTGGGATAATCATAATTACCATTTTGATACGGTACTTAAGGGCGATGCTATTGCTGAAATGTATGGAGTAAAAGGAACTCCTGGAATTGTTTTTATTGAGCCTAATGGAAAGTTATTAGCAGTAAAATCTTTTTCTGATCCTGAGCATCCATTATTATATGAGTTTGCAGAATTTTATATAACAGATTAACTCATTGATTTTATTTTTTGGAAAAGTAAATGATTTGTATTATGAGTTTTTAGCAATGGTGGCTGGTTAAACTGGTAACCAAAAATCTCAATATCTTTTGCGTACATTCTGTTTACTATGTCTAAAAGTTCTTCATCATAATACTCACTATAATGCTTGTTTATCCTGTTGTGTGATGAAAATAAGTGTCTAAGTTTACGTAGTAATAATCGTCTTAGACTAGATGAGGAGTTTTTATGTGGGAGAGTCGTTTTGTTAATGTTGAGTTGTTGGCAGATGTAATCAAAATCTTTTTGTAAATTTTCAAAGCGTCCAATAAAATTGACCAATTGGTTTCCTTCTTGATCAAACAAATAGTCGGATTGGGGTAGTATATGCCGATATTTGTCACAAAAATCATTTTTTTCAGGTAAGGCATGGAGCACAAACTCTTTAAGTGATAAATGCCGATCTACTTTTTTATGGAGATACTCAGAAACTAATCTTTCCCAAGGGTTTCTAACAAATGTAAATTTAAAGTAATGATCAAAGTTATCTTGCGTTATATGACCCAGCTGATGGTACTCTTCGGCACGCATGTGTGCCAGACGAGAAGGGCCTTTTTGTGGGTCTGTATTTTTCGATAAGAGTAGTTGATCTTTTTCATTCCAAGTTAACCCGTTATTTTTTAAGAAAAACAACTCGATACTTTGTCCCGCTGTTTTAGGAATATGAATAAAAATACATTTAAACTTGTTTGAAATCATTTTGTCATTATTATTGCTAGCATCTTATTGTGAGTCTAATTGGTTAATATGACACCAGTTTGACACTTAATAATAATAAGTGTTGATATCGTTCATGGCTAAGCTTGTTATTTAACAGGCAAAAAAGATATGCTGTGACTAAATTTTAAGGGTTAAGATAAAAGGATAAAAATATGAAACTGTTAAAGCTTACATTTGCCTTAGTATTGTTGTTTGTCAATATAGGTGCTTTGCAATCTAAAAATGTGAAAAATAATAATGACGCAAATAACTTATCAAAAAGTACAGCTGTTATTAATGCTGAAAAATTTTCGTTTGATTCAAAAATATTAACGGATGATATGGATATATCAATCGCTATTTCCTTACCCCATAAGTATGCTGAGCGAAAACAGAGTTATCCTGTGATATTTGTTTTGGAAGGGGATTATTTGTTTGATATAACACGTGCAACTGCAAAGTTTATGGCGAGACGAAGTCATATGCCTGAGTCTATTGTCGTAGGAATTTATGCCGGTGAGGATGAACATCGAAAAAGAATGGCCGTAAAACTTCATGGTGGAAAACCTGACATGTACGTTAACTTTCTGAAAAAAGAATTAATCCCTTATGTTGAAAAACAGTATCGTGCGAACTCACATCGTTCGATTATTGGGTTGTCACCGACTAATGGTGTACTTTTTGAAAGCTTTTTGAATGAGCCAGATTTATTTAAAGGATATATTGCTTTGTCTACTCACCTTGAGTGGCCACCAGAGAAAGGTAAAAATATGATCGATGAAGTCATTTCTCGTATGAATAATACTAAGCTTCCTAAAGCAACTCTTTATATGGGAAGAGCAGATGATGATCTTGAGTCTAATCAATACGCAAAGAAAATTTTTGATGAAGCACAAAAAAAACTAGCCAAAACTAGTAGCTCAAATACAAAAGTTGTATTAGATATTTTAGAGAATGAAGAGCATTATATGATGTCTTTAGCTGGGCTACGCAACGGTTTTCAACTTATTTATCCGCATGGGGGATTGATGTACACCAAAACTTTAGCATCATCAGATAAGCCTGCGGAAATACTTAAAAAAGACTATCAAGAAATTTCATCTAGTTATGGTTTTGATGTTTATCCTGTTGAAGATGGACATGTTCCTAATGACCATTTACTAGGCTTAGTTGATATTTTTGAACGAAAAAAAGAGTATAGTAAGGCTCTTGATATACTTAAACTTGGTATAAACTATTACCCTAATTCAGCTAACCTGTATAGGCGTTTAGCTTTGCGCTATCAGTTTGATGGTGAAGCCGAAAGAGCTAAGAAACATGCTGAGACGTCGCTTAAACTAGTTAAAAAATATAATCCAGACTTATTGAAAAAGTTTCAAAATGATTTAAATGAAATTGTGGATTAACAGGTTGGATCTTTGTCTATTTTGTAAAATAAGAAAGGAGAGAACTCCTTTCTTATTTCTGGTTAAATGTTAATATCGTTATGGATTTGCTTTCAAATTTAAACTAATACCTGAAGCTGCACTATAGCCATAAATATCAATATACCAAGTGTCAGCACCCGGATTATTGAATGTACAAACTTCGTTGTTGCCATTTTTATATGGTCGACAATCGTATTGAGTGGAAGTTGAAGCAGCACCTTTACGAACATAAAGATCGGCATCACCATTACCGCCACTCATTGTAACAGTCATAGTTGAATACCCTGCAGGTAAAACTTGAGTATAACGTGCCCATTGGCCTTGACCGACTGAAATATTGCTAACCGTTTCGTCAATTGGATCATTACCTGGATCAGGATCTGGGTCAGTGCCACCAGTATAGCTGGCTTTAATACTTACGTTAGAAAAAGCACTGTAAGCTTTTAAACGAACATGGTAAGTACCGCCAGTCTGACTACCGGTACAAGATTCTGCGTTGCCATTTTTATATGGACGACAATCATAACTGGAGTCTGTTGGTGCTGAGCCAAACTTCACATATAAATCAGCATCACCACTACCACCACTCATTACAAAACTGATGTTACTGGCTCCTGCTGGTACTTTAAATGTGTAGTTTAATGACTGTCCAGTACTTGCACTTAGACCGGTTTTAGCTACACCATTTTGGAGTTCTGAACCTGGATTTGGATCGGGATCGGGATCACCACCAGAAGGGCAGGTACCAACACCTACCGCACACCAGGCTGTTTCAACAGCAAACTTTTCACTGGCACCATATAGATCCTGTGCAGCGGAAGCGGTAGCCGTACGAGCGCCAGAGAATTGAGTGTTCTGACTCATGTAAGTGGTTAAAGCACGATAAAAAATCTTTTCAGCTTTAGCCATACCAATACTGGGAACATTTGCATTGGTTTTCCCACGAGGATGTGAACCCCCATCGACTAACAAAGTGTAAGCAAGGTTAGCAATCCCAGAATTTAAATGAACCCCACCGTTATCCTGTGAGCCTTGATAGCGCTCAGGATAATAATCCTTTGATTGACCATCTTTGGTTGGATTATTCATATAGCGGAAAGCTTTTCCCGGGGTATTATAAAGCCCATCACCTAGTAACCAGGTTGAAGTGGTTTTGTTATTTTTGTAGGCTTCAGCGGTTACCCCAAAAATATCAGACCATGCTTCGTTTAGTGCACCAGACTCGTTGCGATAAACTAAGTTAGCGGTGTATTGTGTTAAACCGTGCGTAAACTCATGACCAATGACGTCAAAGTCACTAGTGAAGTCGTTATCAACATTGTTACCGGCTTGACCGTACAGCATCTGTTGACCAGTCCAGTAAGCATTTTCTTCGCCGAGTTCAACACTGGAAACAAGTGTCATACCATTTCCATTGAGGCTGTCACGTCCATGAACATTTTTATAATAGTCATAAACGGCTGATGCACCGGTATGAGCTCGTGTTGCCGATGCATTGCCACAACTCTGGTTGTTAGTACAAAGCAAGCGACCGGGTGCGCGGTTCTGTGAGCCGCCATCCAAGGTATAAGTTTTCCATGATTTAGCTGAGTGAACCTGTGGGTGACGGGTCACAATGCTCGATGTCTTTGCGTCAACATAAACAAAGTCACGACCGAAATCGCCGGGGCCATTATCCCAAGATACTTCCATACGCCAGACGAGTTTAGTTTCACCTGATTCAGGAATATAAACATAAGAGAGCTCAGGTTCACCGGAAACGCTACCAATAACACTGGCAACTGATAATGCGTTTTGACCACTGTCATGATTGGCGAGTAGCGCGGAAGCTTGAGCAGGAGCAGAGTCGACAGCTAATGTGCCCGAAACCGCATAAACGTTACCCGAAGTACCACTGGTTAAGGAGCTGCCTGAGGCGACATTGGCATGTAGAATCATGCTTGCACCATACACATTTAAGCCATTAATTGTTTGATTGAAGTGGGTATGTAATTTTCCCAGTTCATCAGTCCATTGGCGTTTAATTTGAAAGTCTTCTTTACCGGTAAAACCATACTGGCTGTTAGCGGATAAGATAGACTTGAGTGAGGCTGCTGCATTTTTTTGAGTCATGCTACCTAAGTTACCAGTGACAAACGCGGGGCTACCGTTGTTTGCTTGGTTTTGGATAGTTATGCTTGAATTGTCATTGGCAAAACTGTTGGTGGCTAAAGCAGAAAAGCTGGCTCCCAACAATAAAGCGATTGACTTTATTTTTAAGTTATTATTCATTTATTTCTCCGAAAAACATAATAAAGCTATTGCTAATTTTAAATATATTTTTAACAGAGTTGCTTAGGTAAAAACCTAAAGAAGCACTGAGAAAGGCAAAATACATTTTAGCACCCAGATTGAATCTGAGATGCTTGTTAGATGTTATGGGTGAGCTGAGATTAAATCAATAGCAATTTTGTGTGAATAATTCCAAAAAATAAAAATAGTTAAATGATATTTACGAAGAGGTTGAGCAATATTTTTGATGGTTTTTCCGGTTTGTTTTTAACTCATTGAAAATTAAAGGTATTATAAATATTTAAATGTTGTTGTTAAAATAAACGTTTGTTTAGCTGTTTAGAAAAATAAAATAAAGCACAGGATAAATGTGATATTAAAGTTGAGAAGGTTTTCCTAAATAAAAACCTTGTATATGATCAATACCTCTGGCAAGTAGCAGTTCAAGATCACTTGGTTTTTCAATGTGAGTTGCAATAACATCAACTTTACTCTTGCGTGCTGTTTTTACGATAGCATCGATTAAATAACTCCTTGGTATACTTGTTGATAACTCGCGAGTTAATGAGGTATCAAGTTTGATAGCATCCACTGGAAGTTGCGGTAAACTGAGTAGCGAGTGAGAATTCATTCCGAAATGGCTGATAACAATACCAAACCCTGATTCTCTTAGTGTAGCTAAATGTTTATGCCATTCTGGAAATTTAAATAACTCCTCTTCACCAATTTCAAAACGTAGTTGCTGTGGCTGTAGTTTTGAGTTTGACCAAATTTTCAGTGCTTCTTTTTGAAATAGAGGATCTGCAATACTTTCCATGGAAAGGGAAAGTGTAAACCAACCTTTAGATTGGGATGTGTTTTGGGCACAGTAATCTGCAAGTTCGTTAATGACTAGTTTATCAATACTTTTGATTACACCAAAACGTTTAGCGTTAGCCATAAATATTGCAGGAGAAATGAGAGAGCTTCCTTCCTTTAATCTAAGCAGACAATTAATGCCGACTTGTTGTTCTCTGTTTTGTGCTGAATAAATGGGTTGTTGTAATAAAGTATATTGTTGATTTTCAATAGCGTCAGTTAAACGCTGAAACCAGTTTCCTTGTTCTGTTTGAATATTGTCAGATGACTCAAATAAATACCATTGATTCTTTCCTTTTTGCTTCGCTTGCTGACATGCTTGGTCTGCTTGTGCAATAACTTCGCCAACGGATTTCGAGTTTTCATCAATGATGCTTAAACCGATAGAACCTGTGACAACATGTTTTTTTCCATCCCAGTAAAGAGTAGAGTTTTCTAATAGATTTCGGTATTTGTCTCCGATGATGGTGATCTCACTTTGAGTGACACTAGTCAAAAGCATAACAAACTCATCGCCAGCTAAGCGACCAACATAATCAGTATCTCTAGCAATATCCGAAAGGCTCTTTGATAGCTCTTTTAGTAACTGATCACCTGCCGCATGCCCAAGTTCATCATTAACTAATTTGAAATTATCTAAATCAATAAATAATACTAGTGCGTTCTCATGACTGCGTTTTATTCGACTGAGCTCTCTATTGAGTATCTCCTCAAAAGCATTTCGATTTAATAATCCAGTCAAGTGATCATGGTTAAGTTGCCACTGCCAATTATTTTCGAGTCTTAACTGTTCAGATATATCTCTAAAAACCACTACAGAGCCTTGGTTGTTACCTCTATTACCGAGCAGAGTTACGCTGCATTCAACAGGAAATAATGAACCGTCACTGCGTTGAAATAAAGTTCGCCAATCTCTTAATTCATCACCCAATAAATAGGCTTGTTGCAAAAAGCAATGCTCAAAAGATGTTTGCTGTCCAATATTATCCGTGGGGTGGATGCAGTCGTGAGGGAAACGTCCCATTAAGTTGACCATAGACTGACCGAGAAGTTTTAATGTTGCAGGATTAATAAATTGAATTTCGCCCTCAGAGGAAACACCATAGACACCTTCTGCAACAGAATATAAAAGTCCGATAAGTCTGGCTCTTTCTTTTTCGACTTGTCGCTTACGTTCGACACCACGAATTAATGCTCGGACTCGGGTTAAAAATAAATCGGAGGACTCATTTTTAAACATGCACTCGCGAGCTCCAGAATTTAAACACTCATCAACAACTGATTCTTTATATTGTGCAGTTAAAATTGCGCAGACTAAGTCGTAAGTTTCGTCATATTTTTGTAATTGCTGACAAAGCTGTGCACCAGTATCTCCCGGCATAAAATAATCAATAATGGCAAGGTCGTATTTTTGTGATAAGGCTTTTTCAAGACCTTGCTTCGCATTATCGGCTATTTCTACGGTAAAGCCATCTTTCTCTAATATTTTTCTGTACTTAAGTTGTACAGTGCGTGAATCATCAACGAGTAATATTTTGCCAAGTATTGTGCTTTTGCCACTATGTGAGAGCCGGTTAAAAAAGGCTTTTAAACGTAGATTGAGTTGTTCATTTATTTGCTGCTTAAGTGGTAATATAGGAGTTTCTGGATACCTTAAAGTAAAATGGATTAAAAAATCCTGATAAATACTGGTGGCTGAATCAATAATCATACCTGCTGGTTCTGGATTTAATTCGAGCCACTGTTGTAGTTCAACGACGGATTGAAAAAATAACACCGGTAGGGCTTGTTGTTCTAACGCTTGCGTTAGAAAAGCATGATTATTTTTTGAGTCTAATAAGACGATTATCACAAATGTATATCCATTTCCCACAGTATTAATTATTTCGACTTATTAAAAGAATAGTTTATAAAGAAATAAAAAATTAACTAAATTATATATATTCTTTTAAAATTTTTTTTAACTAACGTAGTTTTGAGTATTAGTACAATTTTTTGTATCACAGACAAATCCAAGCAGAAGTTGCTCGTTTGCAGCGTGAAAAATCAATGCTTACGACAATATCCAGTTGCTTATCTTCTATGGCATCAGGAAACGGAGGGATCTTTTTTAAGCTTAGAATCGACTGATAGATTGCTTCTTCTATACCTTCATGAAATTGACCATTAGTTATTGTTGTTTTTGAAACTTTTACCTGATTACCATTACGAATGATAGCTATTTTAATTTGTGGAGATGTGTCAGGTGTTTTTCTCACACTTCTCGGTGGCTTAGGTCTTGCTTGAGAACGAATGTAGCTTGATACTTCCTCAATGTATTCCTGTTTAAGCTGATTGATAACATTATCGAAAACATCATCACTACTTGATTCTATATCAGCTGTTTTAGTGCTAGTTGCTTCCATGTCTATTATTTTCGGGTTGCTTACTAGCGAAGTACTTTTATTTTGCTCCTCAGGTTTTATTATTGATGCAGGTTCTTCTTTTTTATTAACTGTTTTCTGTTCGGGTAACTTTTCTTCTTTTATTTCTGCTACAGTGGACTGCTTCGACTGTGTTGTATTCTTGTTTATTTGGGCTGAAGAAGAGAGGGCTTTTTCTTCTATGTGGCTCTCATTTGCAAGTTTTGTTGTTGCTATCTTTTTTGCTTGAGCATATTGGCGCTTAACCTCTACTAATCTTTCTTTAGAAGGGGTTAATTGATTGAAAGCTGTTAGATATTTAGAGCTGGGTTGCTGACGGATTTCTTCACCGAATATTTTAGATGGTGGACGCTCGCCATACCATGCTGAGGTTAATGCTTTTTGAAAATCAGGATCGGTTATTTTTCCCACTAAAGTATTGTTCAGGTAAATACTGGTTCCTTTATTAGGTTGATAGTCAAAGATAAGGCTATCACCGGATACCACATCAATTTTGATCAACTGGCTAAACTTTAAAAATGGATTAGCTAGCGGCTTTAATTGTTCCCGTGGCGTATTGATCAATATAGCCCCCACCCACAGTTGGTGTATCATACGAGAAGAGTAACTATCAACAATAATTCGACTCTCCATTCTTATCGGATTATTGAGATCAAAAAGATCGGCTTCTGACTGATAATTTTGAGCGTAGATTGCAGCGTAAAAAATAGGTACCTGATGTTTTTCTTGGACAGTCAATCCGACAAGTATAAGCTCTTTCAGTGGTGATGCACTATGACTAGACGAAATATATAAAACGAGCATTATTAGTGTAAAGACGAGGCTTTTCACTTTTTGCATTTTTCAGGCTCACTTGAATTTAGTTAACTCTATTAATTATAGCAGAGTTCATCAATATAACCGGAAATTGATTAGGGATTTTGAGGAGTTAGTCAGAAGTTTCAAAATAGCATGTCGGCAGAAGTTATAGAGCTCATAATGAAGAAAAGGCGAAATATTGAGTATTTCGCCTTTTCTGTATGATGATGCTATTGTGGTCGGGATTTGTTTGCTTAAAAATTGATAAAATTAATTTTTTTTGCAGAAATCCGAGTAAGGGTTTTCAACTTTAAACTTGAGCTGATTTTTAAATTTACTGAGTTCTATTCCTTGTTGCGTAATTTTTAAGTCATCGCCTTGCATGACCTCAGTGCCGAAGTGATAAACAACTTGAAAGTCACCTTTAATTACTGCTTCATCATAGCTATCTGCTTTGGCTTTTACTGCGATATTTTTTTCCTGATAGTCAGCTAAGGTTTCTTCTCCATGCTTGTTTGTTAACATTTCTAATGTTACTTGAGGTGAAAGCACAAGTCCTGTCGCATTGTTACCACCAAAACCTTTAGAGTTTAAAATAGCTGCTTTCATTTCATTACCTTTTTCACCAACGAATTTGTGCTGCATACAAAACTCTAAATTAGAGTCATAGACATCATCGGCAATTTTGGTAATAGTATTTATTGATGGAATATAACCATATTCCCAAACCCCTAACGTCGCAGTCAATTGATCTCCGCCTGCTGGTCCTAAGGAATGGCCCACATACGATTTTATTGCTGCAACAGACCACTTGTCGATATTAAAGGTTTTAGCTATTTCATTTAAAATATGCGACTCGGTAACTCTGTTTTGTGGTGTTCCGGTTCCATGCGACTGAGCAAAAGTTTGTTTAATGCCCTCATCACCTAAAATGGTATGTGCAAGAGACATTGCTTTAGCAACCGTAATGTAGTTGCCAACACCAGGTGAAGAGATAGACTTTTTATTAGCGTCCGCATTCACAAATACCTCAGGAACTGAGCCATAAATGGTTGCGCCAAGCTCTAGCGCTAGATCATCGTCCATTAATATAAAAAACTGCGATGCTTCAGCAAGAGTAAAGCCTGCATTATCTGAGAAAGGGCGACATGCTCTGTTATTGTCAACAGTTTCGCTTTTATCCAACGCTGCTAGCTGTGAGTCTTCGGCGAGTGCTCCCATTGCTTTAAAGCCCTCAATGACTTCGGGCTCTACAGGAGCTTCCGAACCTCCAACGATAATGACGCGTGCCCGCCCAGATTGAATATCAGAAACACCCTGACGCAAGTTATACAAAAATGTAGCGCAGGCTCCTAAGTTAGCACCAGTAGAGCCTACACTATTGATCATGTAGCTATTGATAAAGTCGGCTGGCATTTGGGCAAGCATCATCGGCATTTGTTTTGAAGTGACACGCCCACCTTTTAACATGGCCTGACTTAGTCCTTTTCCACCAAATTCATCTAATTGTCCAATCGCAGAGGCAGCATAAACCGAAACTTCATCTGGGTTAATGTGCTGTAAAATTGTTTCCCAATCAACGCCTACTGAATGTAGGGCATCTGAAGCACCAAAAACTGCAAGTTGTAAGCCCTTTGGCTGATTTCTAGAAGTGTACAGCTTAGCAGGATCAAAGCCTGTCGGTAGCTGTGCAGCACTGGTTACTTCGGCAGAATATAAATCACTGGTCAAAACCTCTAAGTCACCTTCAACTGAGACGCTTATTTTCCCATTTTCTAACTCTGTAACTTGCCAGTTTGCTGGGATCTGACTTGGTAATTGATTTTTACGAGTTTGGAATTTAATGACTTCGCCGTTGCTTGTCATGGTTGTTTTACGATGTGTTTTAACGTTATAGATATCAAACGTTTGCGGCTCAATTTTACGTATCAGGGTGTGTTTGAGCATGTATTCGGTGTCGTTTTCATCCTCGAGCCCCATGAGTTTTGCTAAGCCCTTAAACATAGGGGCTAGTTGTTCATGATTAAGAGCTTCGTGAACCATTCTACGATAACTATGATGAAAAGAACTTCTACCAGCGGCGTTGATGCCGCCGAAGCCAACAATTACAGGTAATCTTTGCATGTGAAATTTCCAAATATGACAAGAGTATGAAATTTGCGGGTAGTTTATTTGACTCTAGTGAAAATAGTATAGGATAATTTGGCCAAGTGTTTGTACTATTTAGCCGCTTAAGATAGGTTATTCTCGAATGATTGAAGTACGAAGCTTTTTATAAAAAACAGGAGCTTAAAACACCATGTTATCTTCCATTTTTTTGTGTTATCCCAGAGCGTTGTCTACTAGCATTAGCTTACCGATGGAGATGATAGCTGCTGCCACATCGGTTGCCAGAATAAAAAAAACACAACAACGGTTATGGCAATGTCATGTGGTTGCAGCGAATTCTCCAGCTAAACAGGCAATTAATTTTGCTAAAGGGTTTTATGTTTTGCCTAAGTTTGAACTGGATAATGCTCCTCATGCAGACACCATTTTTTTGCCGCCCATCTGGGGGAATCCCGATGTAGTTGTTGATCGCTCCCCTCATTTATTAGCATGGCTTGTAGAACGTTATGAAGCTGGCGCACAAATTTGTGCCACAGGTACTGGTGTTTGTTTGTTGGCTAAAGCGAAATTATTAGAAAAGAAAGTCGCAACTACACATTGGTATTATTTTGATGAGTTTGCGAAAAAATACCCTAAAGTTAACCTTCAACGTCATCATTTTATTACTCAGGCGGGTAGCTTATTTTGTTGTGGCAGTATTAATGCTCTTGTGGATTTGACCGTTTATTTTATTGATAACTATTTTGGTAAAGAAGTCAGCCAAGTTATTGAGCAGCATTTTAGCCATGAAATTAATCGAACTTATGATAAACCTTGGTTTAGTACTGGTGCATCACGCCATCCTGATGAGGGGATTATTGAAGTACAGCAATGGATGCAATCACATTTTTCCCATCAGTTTAATCTGAAAACTTTGGCAGAACTTGCCAATATGAGTGAGCGTAATTTTTCGCGCCGTTTTAAAGCGGCAGTAGGCAAACCCGCGCTGGCTTATGCATTGGATTTGAAGATGCAAGCAGCTAGAGAATTGTTAAAAGAAACTAATTTGAACCATCAGGATATTGCTGATCAAGTAGGGTTTAAAGATGTTGCTTATTTTTCGAGACAGTTCAAGTTAAAAAATCAGGTTACACCTTCAGAGTATCGGGAAATTGTAAGAGGGAAGTTGTTCAATTTATGAACTTCTGTATGACGAAAGCTGATTACAAGCTATGATGTAGTATAACGATATTGATTTATCTAGAAAGAAAAGGTTAGTTGTATGAGTGAGATTGAAGTAATTGTCACACAGGCTCAGAATCTTATTGAAAGAGCTCAGCAGGTTCGATATCAGGTTTTTACGTTGGAACAGCTTATTCCGAATGAAATAGATTTAGATGGCAAAGATTCTATAGGTTGGCATGCGTTAGGTTATCTGAGTGATGAACTCGCAGGTGTTGCTAGATTAGTTCAAGTTGATGCTGAGATGGCGATAATATCGAGAGTTGCTGTGTTAGATACTTTTAGAAATAAAGGTGTTGCAGCATTATTAATTTCGGCCTTGGAGAAAAAAGCAAAAGTATTAAATATTCATTTGATTGAGTTATTTCCTCATGAATTTTTAAGAAAATATTATGAGTCAATTGGCTATCATTTTATTGAAAAAGCAGGCTATGCCGCACGATATCCTTTATTGAGAATGGGGAAAAAGTTACTTTAATCCCAGCTTATTTAAACCAAACATTATGATTTAATAAATAAAAAACCCAACCTGAAAGGCTTCAGGTTGGGAAAAGGGGCATAAGTTTCTGATACAATAATTTGTAAAAGGACGGACTTATGCTTTGGCTAAATTTACTTATATTCTATCTGTGATGTTTCAATATTTTATATTAATCAGTTAACTCGCTTGTTTGATTGATGAAGTTGAACCTGTCACTTTTGATATAGGTGTTGTGGTAATTCGTAGAACTTTCTTAATCCTCTGAATGATTTTCTTAGTGGGCGTAAGCAATAACCGGAAAAAGCACAATGCTATAGCTAGCTTTTTCAGGACCGATATTCTTGAGCAACATAAAATAACTATAAAACGCGATTACCGTACCAAAAATAGTCAGATAAGCCAGCGAAATCCAATAACTTGGTTGATTGCTTAGAGTAAATTCTGCATCATTAAATAGTGCAAACAAAAATAATAGGATAGTCCCGTAAATCATTGAAAAGCCACTGCTTTGAAGTACAGGAAAGCCATGGTTTGAATTTCTGACACTGACCATGTTACCTAGTGATGCGAATAAAGTGCCGCACAAAATCAAAATAAATCCTGTTAAACTACCACTATTGACATCGTAATTAGTGACTTCTGGCCAAAATAAAACGACAATCCCCGCAATGCCTACTAACGCACCCAGATAAGTTTTCAAAGATATTGGTTTACCAAAAAAAATTCGGTTGTTAACAATATTAAATAATAATAATAGTGAAAACATAATTGAAGTAATTGCTGATGAAACTGTCTTTTGTGCTTCATAAAGTGTTAAGTAATTTAAACCAAAGTTTAATAGTCCAAGTAATAACATAAATAAATGTTGTTTTATTGAAAATTTTAAACTTAGTTTAAACAGGCGGCTGATAACTAAAATGATTATTCCTGCAAGACCAAAACGATAAATAAGAGAAACTTCAACAGCGACTTCCCCTAATTGAAACTCAATAGCAAACCAAGTTGTACCCCATATTAAAACGGTTAATACATATAAAAAAATATTTTGAGCCTGAGTTTTTTGCATCAGAACTTCCTCTTGTGTCTGTGCTATCAATTGGATTAATTGTTAGCAATGGGGTCAATATACGGGATATGTGTACATGTAACATATACAGAAAAAATAAAATTCAACCTATACAGATGAAAATGCATAAAAATGTGTATATGATAGTTAGCATGAGAGCCATTTATATAGCTAGCTCTGTAGCCATGTTTATCGGGTGATTGAGCTATTGGATTAAATTGGGGGGATAAATGTCTGGAATGATCCAAAAAAATGGTCAACATTTTTTATACCAACAAGTTATAGACTTGATTAAGGCAATGCAAACATCAGGTACTTTGAGACCTGGTGATAAGTTGCCTTCATTACGAAAGTTGAGTGGACAGTTAGGGGTAAGTATACCAACTGTCAAACAGGCTTATGTTGAACTGGAGCGGATTGGTAAAGTAGAAGCTCGGCCGAAGTCAGGTTATTTTCTTAAAAATGCAAGCATTACTATGGCAAGCCCTAAGCGATCGAGTTTTGTCCGTCGTCCTGTCCCGGTAAGGTGCCAGACACTAATTGAAGAAGTTTATGATGCCGTTCATTCCCCAAGTGTGATTCCGCTTGGTGTTGCACATCCTGTAATGGCAAGTCCTCCTGATAAAATGTTAGCTAGAATTATGCGTCGCATGCTTGCACAAGCTGGTTCTAAGGTGATGGCGTATGGTCCAATGGATGGTTATGCTCCTCTTAAGCGTCAAATTGCACAACGCTATTTGGAGCAAGGAGTTGTGGTTGATCAGCAAGATATTATTGTTACCAATGGCGCACAGGAAGCATTAGCTATCGCGATTCAATCTGTGGCTGAAGCTGGCGATATTATTGCAGTTGAGTCTCCTACTTATTTCGGTATTTTAGAGTTGATTGAAACGTTAGGCATGATGGCATTGGAAATTCCTATATGTTCGGAAAATGGTATTTGTCTGGATGACCTGCAAACATCCTTAGATTTGCATAATGTTAAGGCATGTGTATTTTCATCACTCATTAATAATCCAACTGGTTCATGTATGCCTGATCATAAGCGTCGCCGTTTGGTGCAGATTGTCGAGTCGAAAGGCATCGTTTTGATTGAAGATGATGTTTATGGCGAATTACACTTTTGCGAAGAAGAGGTACTTCCTTTACAAGCTTATTCAACCTGTGGAGAAGTTATTACTTGCAGTTCTTTTTCTAAAACAGCAGCACCCAGTTACCGAATTGGATGGATCGTTACCAATAAATATGAACAAAAAGCTAAAAGTCTAAAGCGTGCATTTTCCTGTTCATCTTCTCTATTAAATCAGATGGTTTTAACTGAATATGTGAGGAGTGGTGATTTTATTAGGAATATTAAGCGGTTACGGCAAATATTACAGCAAAATAAAGAGCGGATGCTGGCATTGATTAATGAGAAATTTCCAGCAAAAACTTGCGTGTCAGATCCGCAGGGAGGAGGGGTTTTATGGGTTGAATTACCCCCAGGCTTTGATGCGACTGAATGGTTTAGGTTAAGCGTTAAAGAAGGCATTAGTATTACTCCAGGCATATTGTTTTCGGCAACAGGTAAGTATAAACGCTGTGCTCGCATTAGCTTTGGTTTGCCTTGGAGCGATGATGTTGAAAATGCGGTGAACACCCTAGCTGCATTAGCGCACCAATTGATTAATAAAAATAGGTTAAAAACGGCTTAGCATGCTAATAGCTAGATATTTTAGTTAAATTTAATTTAACTAAATAGTGTAATAAAATGAAAAGTGATAAGACTACTAATTAGTACTAGCAGATTGAGGTTAGGGAGATATACTCAAGTGACATTGTTGTTTGGGTAAGCCTGTAATTTCGGTGTCTAGCTATTTAAAAAACAATAAAATTTATATTTGTTTAGCTTATTCAAGTCTTTGCTAGGTGTATAGCTACTAAAAATAGCTTGTTGTATTTTGATTTAGAACAAAAAAAGGAGAAGGTCATGCCATCGTCAAGTTTTGCAATTAAATTACGGGATAGTTATGAAGGTTTTGCTGAATCGGCGGGGTTATTGTCGTTGAATGATGCATCGATAGTTATTCAATATCAAACAAAAGATGCAATTATTGGGTTGCTAAAATCTGAGCTTAAAGTCGTTAATATTCCTTTGGCGCATGTTGAAGAAATTTTGTTTAAAAAAAGTCTATTAGGCAACAAAATTATTATTAAGGTTGATGATTTGAAATATAGTTGTGATGTTCCCGGCAGTGAGAGCAATGAAATTGTGCTCAATGTTGCGAGAGCTAATGTTGATAATGCTGTTGATTTTGTTAGAGCAATTAAGCTTGATATGTCTGAACGTGAATATCAAGATGCTCTGAATCAAGCTGCAATCGGCTAATTTTTTAAGGTTTGAATATTGATACCAAAACGAGAACTTATTTATGTCAAATATAACTAAAGCTCAAGGTAAATGCCTGTGTGGTAGCGTAACGTTAACAGCAGAAAAATGTCATCATGAAGTCGGCGCTTGTCATTGCAGAATGTGTCGTCGCTGGAGTGGAGGGCCTTTTCTAGGCGTTGACTGTGAAACATTGGTGGCTTTTGAGGGGCAAGAAAATATTACGCGCTTTGCTTCTTCGGAGTGGGCTGAACGCGGCTTTTGTCATCAGTGCGGCACACATCTGTTCTATCATTTAAAACAAAGTGGTCAATATATTGTTCCTGTTGGAATATTTGATGATATTGGGCAGCTTGAATTTGATCATCAAATTTTTATCGATGAAAAACCAACCTTTTATGAATTTTCTAATGATACAAAAAAGATGACGGGAGCAGAGGTTTTTGCTGCTTATTCAGAGTAAGAGTAGTCAATGTAGGTTAATCGTAGCGGTTAAAGGCTGATTTTTGAAGTTAACCTTTAGGTATTCAATTAATTTTATTGTAAAGGACAGCCTGCACTTTTAAGTCACACAGAATAAATCTCATTTGTTTAGAAATGGCTTTCTACAATCGCGAGATTTTTAATTTATTGCCAACTATTGTCAGGATGCAAGATTATCAGGTGTACCAAGCAATACGAGCAGTTTATAGAGACAATTAAACTAAAACTATCAATATAACTATTAGTTGAATCACTTAGTCATAGCTATTAAGATAACCGATTGAAAATAAAACTAAAATTTGAGTCTATTTTATATGATAAAGCGAGTTAAGTGGTTTTTTATTCGGGGAGCGGTTGTAAGTTTTTTTTTGATGTTTAACGTTGTGAAAGCGGATCAGAGCTCAAGTGGTCAAATAAAAAGTGTTGCTATTTTAAATGGCGAAACTATCACCCAAGAAGAGCTGAGGGGCGGTGCAGAAAAAGCTATTTTTGATGCTGAACTAAAAGTTTATGAACTTTATTTTGCGCAACTTAAAGCGAAACTCATTCCTAAATTTATTCAATTAGATGCTCGAAGTCAAAATATTACTGATTCGGAATTTATTTTTAAACATATTGTAAAAACACAGCCCATTACTAAGCAAGATATAGAACAATTTATTCAGAGCAGACGTATTGCACAAGAAAAAATTAATGATGATTTAAAAGAAAAAGTACGAACTTACATGGAAAATCAGCAAGTAACTACACAGTTAGAGCGCTGGTTTTGGCAACAAGTAAAAAAACATAATGTAGAAATTAATCTAATTAAACCTCAAGAACCTCGTTATAATGTTTCCACTAAAGGAGCCCCTTATATTGGTAATGAAAATGCTCCCGTTACAATTGTCGAATTTTCTGACTTTGAATGCCCGTATTGTGCGTCAGCAAATAAAACTCTAGCTCAGTTGAGAGAGAAGTATGCTGATAAAATAAAAATCGTTTATAAACATTTCCCTTTAAGCTTTCACCCGAATGCCCAACAAGCCGCTGAGGCAAGCATGTGTGCTTTTGCACAAAGTAATGAGTATTTTTGGCAGTTGCATGATGCTATGTTTGCTAGTCAGCGCAATTTATCTCTTGGAGTTATTAAAGATAAAGCAAAATCCTTGGAGTTAGATTATCAAGCATTTAATAAGTGTTTAGATAGTGACCAATATTTGTCTGTTGTTGAGCATGATATTTCTGAAGGAGAAAGTACCGGTGTTTCTTCAACGCCTGCATTTTATATCAATGGTAGACTGATTAAAGGGGCACAGCCGATTGATGTTTTTGTTAAAAAAATAGAAGAAGAGCTTGTCAACCAATAAAACATTAAGACTGAATACTGACAAATTAGGGCAATATTCAGTCCTGACTTCTATTTATAGATAAAACTCTATTCTCAATGACTTGTGTTTAGAAGCTCAACAGATAATCCTGAACTCTTGGTTCCTCACCGTCATTTCATCAATGACGATGAGAACTTTTGTAAGAAAGTCTATACTGCTCAAAAAACTTCAAACTATTTGAACGTTGATTTGTTAAATTAAACAAATGGTTATCTGATACTAAGCGGGTAAAAATTTAGTCTATACTGAATATGACTGTGACTATATTAGCTCGGCTTTTTATGTCGTTACGGTATTGTTATTGGTTTCAGTCAAAACAGAAATAGGTCGTCCTGAGGCTTATATTAAGCAGTCGGGCTATTCTTGAATTTATCAAACAGGCTCAAAAAATGGTTCAAAACCTTTCTCTTAGAAAAAAGATTTTATTTTCTATAGGCACTACTATTTGTGTATTGATGTTAATTGTTGCTTATTTTTTAGTGAATCATATTGCACAATTAACTTATGACTCGGTTAAGCAGGACGCTAAGCACTATATTGGTGGGGAAAGAGCTAAAATAGAGTCTTTTTTCGCACAATATGGCCGGATTACAGAAACGTTTATTAATAATCCTTACCTTAAAAATTGGTTTAAAAACTGGGAAAGCCGAGATAATGATCATACCTTGACTCCTGATTACCCTGAATTTAATCAAAGTTTTGTTGAAGTTACCAAAGATCCCAGTGTACTTTCTACCTTTTTTGCTTCTGCAAAAACAGGTGAATATTTTAAAGAAAATGCAGTTACAAAGAATTACGCTGACGGAAGGCTTTATGATGCGCGTTTACGTGGGTGGTGGGGAAATACTTTGAAAGTTGGCAAGTTATACACGGGAGAATTGTCAACAGATATTAATACTGGTGATGTCTCTACAGTACTACAAGCACCTGTATATGATAAGAATGGCGAGTTACTGGGGATAGGTGGTGTTGATTTACAGCTCAATAATATTGCCGATATGGTTGAAGCTATCAGTTTTCGTAGAGAAGGTTTTGGCTTCCTGCTCGATGATCAACTACAAGTTATACATCTATCAAATAAAACGGGTCATAACTTAAATATCACTGGAGATAATAATACTGAAAAAGATACTCTGGTTGGATTGGAGCGAGATTTTAAGCAAACTTCGGGCTTTTCTGAACTGATGAATAAAATGAAGGTTGAGCCTAAAGGATTTACTGAGCTAACTTTTAAAGGTGAACGCTATTATGCGGTCTATGATGCATTAAAGCTGGAAAAACCCATACTCGATTGGCACGTCGGGTTATTGCTACCAGCATCGCTGGTTGAAAAACCAGTTGAAGACGCTGTTTGGGTGACTTTAATGGGGGTGGTTGCAATGCTTTTGATTATTGTTGTTGTGATCTTTTTAGCGGCACATGCGATTACCAAACCGGTCCATCACTTAATTGACGTCATGCAGGATATCGCTTCCGGTGAAGGTGATTTGACTCGTCAGATTAATATTCAGAGTAAGGATGAAGTCGGGCAGTTAGCGGGGCATATTAATACATTTATAATGAAGTTGCGCGAGCTTTTAAAAATGACTGCAGAACGGGCAGTGCAGGTTGGTACTGCGTCAGGTCTTCTTAATCAAGTTTCTAATAATATTAATGAAGAAATTCAGCAAGAAAAAGAACTGCTAGATAGTGTCGCTGTTGCGGTCAATGAAATGGCTTCGACTGTAGTCGAAATATCACGAAATGCAATGGAAACGAGTCAAGCTGCAGAATCCGCTCATTCATTAACTCAGAGCGGAGCTGCTTTATCTGAAAAAACGCGTGTTGCAATGGATTCTTTAGCTTCTCATATTGGAGATGCATCACAGGTTGTATTGGGTCTTGAGCAGGAGTCTAGTAATATTGGTGCGGTTGTGGATGTAATAAATAGTATTGCAGAACAAACCAATTTGCTTGCATTAAATGCTGCAATTGAGTCGGCTAGAGCAGGTGAACAAGGACGAGGGTTTGCTGTTGTGGCAGATGAGGTGCGTTCTTTAGCGAGTCGTACCCAAGAGTCAACAGATGATATTCGTAATATGATTAGTAAACTGCAACAAAGTGCACATCAGGCAACTAAATTGATGGATGAAGGGCAAGCGCAAGCGCAAGCCACAGTACAGCAAACTCAAGAAGTGCTTGATGCATTAAATACGATTAATCAATCTGTCAATACGATGCATGGCCAAAGCTTACAAATTGCTACGGCAACTGAAGAGCAGTCTGCTGTTGCTGAGGATATCAATTCAAATCTACATCCAGTGAATGACTTAATCAATAAAACTTCTGAGAATGCTAATGAGCTGGCTAAAGAAGCTAATGAGCTCAATCAGTTAGCTCAAGATTTGAACAGCAGTGTTAACCAGTTTAAATTGTAATCGTGAATGCAGTTATAGTGAATGACACTGGGGGTTATTTTATCCCCAGAACAGTATTTTTGATATCTTCAGCTGCGCTTTGTTTCAAAACGATTATGGCTATGCGGCGGTTGATAGGGTTTTGCGGTCTTTCATTATCAAACAAAACGGATGAAGAAAAGCCTTCGACTCGGGCGATTTGGGTTTCGGGAATACCACCACGAATAAGCTCTCTGCGGGCAGAATTTGCGCGATCAGCGGAAAGCTCCCAGTTACCATAGTCTTCAAGTTCAACATAAGGAATAGAGTCAGTATGTCCTGTGACACTGAGTTGATTGGGAACTTCTTTTAGTACTGACGCAAGTCGTCTTAAAATGACTCGGGAATATTCTTTAGGGTGAGCGCTACCACTGTCAAACATGGGTCGCTTATCTTTATCAACAATTTGAATACGTAAGCCTGTTGGAATAATATCTATCAGGATTTGATCTTTGAATTCTTCAAGAACCTTACTGCTGTTAACCAGCGACTCAAGTCTTTCTTTTAATTGTTCAAGTTGCAGTAATTCTTGTTCTTCCGCTAGTTTGGATAGTTCATCACCGCTAAGTGGTTTTTCGATTTCTTTGGTTTCGGCTTGAGCGACCTCCATTTCAATAACGGCCACGTTGGCACCTCCATCACCTATCATTGAAGGTGTACTTCTTGCTTGTTCCTGAAATCCTGAAGGATCATTAAAATAACCTGAAATGGCTTCTTTTTCTTCACTGGAAGAGTTTCCTATTAACCAAAGCAAGAGGAAAAATGCCATCATGGCTGTTGCAAAGTCGGCAAATGCTACTTTCCAGCTGCCACCATGTGAACCGTGTACACTACGCTTGACGCGTTTAATGATTATTGGTTGAAGTGTCTTTTCCTGTGCTTGAGGAGGATTGTCAGGTTGATTGTCCATGTTAGTCGATAAATTGTCTCTTAGCGTGTTACTTAATTATTTAGCGAGGACTCTTGCTTACTCGCTTTGATATGCTCTTCTAGTTCATAAAAGTCGGGTCTTACATGGCTGTATAATGCTTTCCTGCCAAATTCGACTGCAACCTGTGGTGGCATTCCGCTAACGCTAGCTAGCAGGCAAATTTTAATACATTCATAAAATTTACTTTCTTCATCGGCTGAATGTTCCATCGCTTGAGAAAGAGGAGCTACAAAGCCATAGGCAAGCAGGATTCCAAGAAAGGTGCCAACTAACGCCGCAGCGACATGGACGCCGATGACTTCTGGCGGCCCTCCAAGTGATTGCATGGTAATCACTATTCCTAGTACAGCGGCGACAATACCAAACCCCGGTAAGGCATCGGCAACCTTTGAAAGTGCTGTTGCTGGTGCCGATTTTTCGTGGTAATGAGTTTCTAAATCGATATCCATCAGATTTTCAAGTTCATAAGCTTTCATCTGACCTAAAATAATAATCCGAAGGTAATCACAAATAAAAGTCATTGTATACTTATCACGTAAAATTAGCGGAAATCGAGTAAATATATTACTGCTGTGTGGATCTTCTATATGGTGCTCTACTGCAATCAAACCTTCTCGCCTTATAATGTGAAACAATTGATAGAGTAGTGCTAACAATTCTAGATAAAGGGTTTTGTTGAAGCGGCTTTTTAATAATAATTTAGGTATTTGTTTAAAGGTAGCGATCGAAACTTTTGTTGAATTAGCTGTTATAAAAGCACCTAATGCAGCTCCCCCAATGATAATTAATTCATAAGGCTGCCAAAGCGCTAATATATCGCCATGAGAAAGAACATAGCCACCTAAAACGGCTGCCAAAACTATTATTCCGCCTAAAAGTACGGTCATTGCTTAGTCTCTATTTTCGTTATAAACAACTGGAAAATACTCCTTTTCTTACTAATAACGTTGCTTTAGTATAGTAAAAATTCACCATTTTTCAGCTATTGGGCATAATAAACACAAGTTTTTACATTCAATTTTTAAGTTGCTTAAATTGTGAGAGCTAAAGTGATAAATAACCATTCTTTTATTGTGGTAAATAAGGTTTAAAAACCATTATGTTTATCAGAAAACTCTTGAAAATGGCTGAGATAAAAAAGAGAAGCTTTTCATGTTCTTCTTGCTCTAGCTCAAATTAAGATGACATTGATTTATATATCAGGGGAATATTAGTGCAACAAATTTTAGTGATAATTGGTAGTGCTCTTTATCTAATTTTAGGCGTCATTCATTTGAGTTTTACTTTATTTTCAAATAAATTTGATGCATTTGATAATCATGTTAACCATGCAATGAAAGGTACAAGTCCTGTAATTACTAAAGATACAACCATGTGGCAGGCATGGATTGGTTTTAATGTAAGCCATAGTCTTGGCATGGTGTTTATTGGTTCATTATATTTAAGTTTTGCTATATTCAATTCTAATTTACTGGAGGATAATATATTTTATCTTTACTGGGTGTTGTTCTTTTCCTGTTTGTATTTGGTTACCGCAAAAAAATATTGGTTTAAAGTTCCTTTTATTGGAATTTTTTTAGCAACTATATGTTTTTTAGGAGCGCTTATAGTCCCTGCCTGAGTAGTATGTCTGGTTAATTGATGAGGTGTTTTTCGATT
>JAUIHB010000288.1 GCA_030432465.1 Gammaproteobacteria bacterium | reverse complement strand
TGCCCTTTTCGCTCTTAGCTTCATGCTTGTCCAGTTTAAAAAAACCGCCCGCATAAAAACTAATACAATTACTCGCACCTTCAATTGTATTTATGCGAGCTTCTTCAGCATCCAGTCTAATTTTTACTAAGTCAGAGCCGCTTGCAAAGTCATATTGATCGGGGTAGGTATAATGCTTAAATTTGCTATTATTAGCAAACTTACTTTTTGACTTAGCTTCGGCTAATAGGTTTTTACTCGGCTCTTTAAAATTATAATCATTTAGCGCCCAACCGCCCTTTCGAAACTCGTAAATATGTTTCCAGTTTTGTATTTCAGTGTCTGGTGTATTTCCTTTCGAATAAGTTAAGTTTGTCTCACCACACTCAGCATAAGCATTGGCTTTATCAACAATGACTAAAGTATGTTTGCTTGTTTCATGAGTAAAAAAACAGGCATAGCCTTCTTCTTCTAACAGGCGTAAGACAAAATCATGATCACTTTCGCCATATTGGACACAATACTCTCTGGGTTTACCACCACTGGCTCTAAAGTCGAAATCGCTAAAACCCAAGTCACTGAAAACCTGACTAACAATGTCTTTTGTATTTTTGTTTTGAAAAATTCGACGATTTTCAGTTTTATTCAGAAACCAAATCCATGGAACCATACTCAATTGGTATTCACGGAAACCGCTTTTTAATTCACCGAAGGAAAATTGATTGACGAAGCCATTAAACACACGACCTTGTTCATTTTCAATTTTAACAGTAATTCGCTTTCCAATAATATTATCTGGTTCTATATCCAGATTGCTCGACAGCACTGAAAGCTTAAATTGAAATGATGAAGAAATAGTTTCTATACCTTCGAAAGAAATAAGCAGCAGCTCATCCTTTCCTAAAGGCGTATCTATCGTTATTAAACGGCCTTTTTGAGTAAAGTCACCCATTTGATTTAACTTCCCTGCACTGGAGGATACTTGAAATACATACTCTATTAGAGTATCTGTTCTAGAACTGCGATTACAACACGGCTGGTGTGCCGTGTTGTAATGATACAAACTATAATACTTTAGCTGTTGTTAAGTCATAACCAGCGCGTTGCGGGTTACCACTCTTGTTGCTATTATCATAATCAGTATAATTAATTTCACACTTAGAGAAACTCAGTGTGATTGATTCTTGAGGTTCTTCATCACCATGTGCAGTGATGTCATACCCACTTACTAATACATCATATAATGTATATTCCATAAATTGTTCAACTTTATCTGTACCAGTACGGACAAACTTGATTGATGCTTTTTTACCTGCAGAGCCTGAAACAGCTTCTTTGAAGATAGCTGAAACTGAATTATCTGCTTTTTTAGTCAGAGCAACTTCTGTAACGTACGGTTTGCCAACTTCACGATTAGCCATTTTTCCTGGCTCCATGGTAAGATTACGTCTTACTCCGAAGCTAACAGAATCAATAAGAATGTGATCTTTAAAGCCATCTGCTGTTACAGCACCTTTTATATCGCCTAATGTTGCATATATTGCCATTTTTAATTTCCCTTTTGCGTTTATGTAAAAAAAGAGCCACTTATGAATAAATATTTGTATCATCATAAAGGCCGTCTAACTATAGGGTAATCTTATCCAATAATCAACTAAAAATCTTTCCTGTATCAAACAGTTAGGTCATAAATGTGACGCAATTATAAGTACTCGAAAGTTTTACTTATTCGTCAACAAGCTACAAGTGTTTGATATCTATTAGTTACCTATTTATAAATATAAATATTGTGCGATAGGTTTACTTTTTACTCAAAAAATTAATTGAAAAATAGTTTTTATTATGGTTTAAAAAAGAGTTTTTATTACAATCCTTCAGAGTAGAATTTAATGATAAATTTTAATATTTATCATGTTTTTGAGATTTTTAACGTAGGTTTTCTGTAAAAAATTAACCGCTGTTATTTTATGAATAAGTCTATTTTTGAAAGAGAAACCTTAATTATTAAAACGAGTTACAATATAAGAATATTCGGGGCTCTTAAACCGTGCAAATATACTCAATAGGTGACACTAAAAAAGAGAAGCAGATTTAAATATGACAGCCTGAAACCCCATGTTAAGTAATATTAAACAATGACATACTCAGGCTTAAAAGAAGCTTAACTTATTAAAAACGGTACTGAAAATCGAATAATATGCGCACATTTTCGGAATCACCTGATTGTTCTTCTAATGAGAAGTCTTCTAATACAGGAAAGCCAAATTGCAAATTTCCACTAAAGTTGCTATGTGAGAATTGAAAACCCAGCCCAACATCACCTAATTGAGCAACGCTCTTTTCATCCTCTTTGGAAAGTTTATTTTGAACTCCATAAGCATAATCAACAAATAAGAAAGGTTTTATCATATTCTTAAAATCAACACCGCCTATATCAAAGTCGAATATATCCGGAGAGTTAAAAATCCAGTCAACTCCTAAATAGGCTGCATCATCTGCGGTGAAAAGACTTGGCGAAAAACCTCTCGCTTTAGTCGGTCCGGCCAAGGAAAACTTAGATAAAGCAGATAGTTCTTTGCCAGAATACTGCATACTGGTTCGAAAGATTAGTCGGGAGTTACTTTCAGTAAATGGAACTTTTAAAAAATTTAATAAACTATAATTCGCATTTAATAGTTGATATTCTTCTTTTTGAGTTTCCCTGACTCCTTGTGCTACTTCACCAGAAATCAGTTTTACACTCCCTTCATGCAACCGCTTATTGACATCATCGAGAGAGTCAAAGTTGTAGGTTACTGATATTTGATGTAGTTTTTCATCTAGAGAACTTCCGAAAGAGCCTCCGCCTAAGGCTACGTCGGATTTTATTTTTTCAAGCCTGATTTCGTAGCTACTATTTTTCTTTCGGCTTTTCTCCGCGATATATTTTCCTGTAATTCCATACAAATCAACAACCCCATCAACATCCAAGTTTATGTTTGAGTTTGCTCTCGAACGGTCTACCACAAACTGGTTTTGTGAAAGGTCTAATCCAGCACGAAACCGCGCTGAGAAGAGGCTGCTTTCAAAGTTGATTTTTCCAAAAGTTGTATTCTCTGGAGAGATTGCTTGTAGCAAGCTTACATTTAAAGAATCGGCCATACCCAACAGATTATTAACTTGTGCATCAAAAAATACCCGATATAAACCTGATTCATCCGTACCATGATTATCAACTCTAGTATTTAAATGATAAAAATTTTCTTGTTTAACATTGATATTTAATCGGGTATCACCAACCTGCGTCCCCGGCTCGAAATAACCATCAACAGTCACTCCTGGGAAATTATTTATAATAAACAAACTTTCTTCCGTCTGCTTGTTGGTCACTGGCTTGGCAATTAGATCATCAAAGGCACTTTCAAGTGTTTTTGCATCATAAAGTTCATTACCATTAACTTTTACTTCACCTAGCATACCAAGAAGCAAAGTAATATTAACAATCCCATCCCTGACTTGTTGCTTTGGAATATAAGCCTTGGCTAGAATAAAGCCTCGCTCACGATAAAAATGCGTGATCCTATCTGCGACCGATTCAATTTGACCTAGAGTAACTCCTCGTTTTCCTTGTTGAGATCGAATCAACCATACCAACTGCTGAACCTCTAATGGTGTCACATGACGTTCAATGGTTTTTTCTTCGATTTCAACGAGAAGATCCGAAATTTCACCTAGTTCGTCAATAGTATAGCCAGACTCCAAGAGTTCACCTTCGCTCATTAATTCAAAACGAATACTTTCTAATAATTCGTTTAATTTTTTTTGAGTTATACCTAATTCTGGAAACTCAACAAGCCCTTGAATTCTGAATTGAGCAACAGCAAGTCGGGGACCAGCAGTTGGATCGGGTGAACGTTCGCGAACAGAGGGAATATCCATATCCCTAAGAAGTGTTTTCTCTTTGATTTCTCTTAACTGTTCAATAACTGGCATTTTCAAAAACTCTGCCAGCACTGGCGTACTGGCAAAGCTGAAAATAAAAGCGACTATTACAAACTTATATATATTAACCACATTAGAAACTGAAAAGCTCACTACCATCAATCCTTAAATTTATCTATACTGGCTTTTTGGGGAAGCAAAAATGCCTAAGCCTATTGTCTATTGTCTATTGTCTATTCTTTTTTATTACTCAGTAAACGAGTTTTACTCCGCCATTTCGAGTTCCTTCGCACTTTCATCTTCGTCTTCATCGTAGCGCTGGTCAGCCGGTAGTAAGACAGAAATATCATCATAATTATAATTTCTTACTTCGGTAAATATTGCTGGGTCAACATCATCTAACGATTCAATATCAATCAACTGCTGACCAGCAATACCGTTGTTTCTGTCTACCTCTCTTAATGCGTCTTCAGGAGTCGTAACATTTCTAGGCGCTCCATCGATATAAGAAACATATCCATCAGTTGTAATGAGAGTAAATTGGTTGTTAACTCTTAATCGGATCGGTTGTTCAGGAAGTCCGAAGCGAATCACGCTTTGAACTAAAAGGTTCTCTGCAATGATGTCAATTTCATTGAAACCAACACCATTGGTATACACTGAATCCGTATATTCATTAAAAATTACCACATTTCCAGCGTAAACCGCATCATCAATAGATCCACCATAATGTGCGTCAATAGCCCCCTGTGCAACACCATTCACCTGGGTAATACCTAATAATATATCACCAACATTTCTTAAAATAATGTCCCCGCTATTACGCAAATCATTTACGGTAACAGTGCCAGAATTGTTGATATTAATGATGCCAGTACTCGTATTAATGGCACTCAAAATTGATGTTGTTGTATTAATTGCGCCTAGCTCATCGACATTAAATCCATCAACATAACTCACCGCACCTTGGCCAATACCTGCACCCGCTCTCAAACTTATTTGCGGGGCTATTAAATTAGAAGATTGATCGATGATCGCTCCTTGTCCTGCATCAAGCATCATTGCTGTTCCAGCTTGAATACTACCCACTCCAACAGTTCCATTTGCTACAAGGTTTAAACTACCACCAACGCGTGTATTATTAAGATTGAGTCCATCAGTTTCCAAAACAGATGCATCGTTTGCAGCATTTAAAGTAAGGTTTTCAAAATTGTTTGCAACATCACCTAGCAAGATACTTCCGTTATTAGCTGATAGCTCAGCTGTTCCTGAACCGGCATTTTGAACATTAATAGCACCTGTACCAATGATATCCCCGTTAGATGAAACGATACCCAACTCACGCGCGTTTAATCCTGCAATATTGATATTATTGGCGGCATTCAAATCAACATTATCAAACAGATTGTTTGCCCCACCTAAAGTAATATTACCATTTGCA
>JAUIHB010000287.1 GCA_030432465.1 Gammaproteobacteria bacterium | reverse complement strand
TAATTTGAAGTTTAAGATTTTTGAGATATTCCTGAATAAATACTTAATCATAAAGATAGACGCTGCTAAATTATCGAGTACCCGCTACAATAACGGCCTGATCTGACTCCAGTGCAAAATTGATTGATATGATTGAGTATAAAATAAACTTAGGTGGGACCTCTTGTGCCGTTGTTGAGTGGAATCCTGAAGCTAAAACCACGGTATTTGCCTTGCATGGCTGGCTAGACAACCTTGCAAGTTTTGAAACACTGATACAGTTTATGCCCGATATTCGTCTGATTGCTATCGACTTTCCTGGTCATGGACATTCTGAACATATACCGCCAGATTATTCATATCACTTTATCGATGGCCTTTACCTTGTTGATGATTTAGTTGCCTATTTTGAGCAGGAAAAAATTAATTTACTCGGACACTCTATGGGAGGTGCTGTCGCTACTCTTTACGCTACGGCTCAAAGTAGTCGTGTTAGAAAGTTAGCATTAATCGAATCGCTTGGTCCGCTCACTGTCAGTCCAGAGAGTGGCTCTGATTTAATGAGAAAATCGATGAATCAACGGGCTGAGCTAAAAAGCAAAAACAAACCGATTTATAATTCATTTGCAAAAGCTTTAGCCGCTCGTGCTTATGTTTCCGAAATAGATGAGTCATTGATCAAGCCTATTGTTGAGCGAGGTTTGGAAAAAGTAGAGCAGGGGTATACGTGGCGAGCAGATTCGAGACTTCGCATAGCATCTCCTATTCGGATGTCAGAATCTCAGCTTTTAGTTGCTTTGGAAGAAATAAATTGCGAAGTATTATATCTTGAAGGTGATAAAGGCTATCTTGTTGATCAGGCATTATTCTCCCAGCGTAAAAGAAAGTTTTCTAATTTAGCTGAAAAATTACTAGAGGGAGGTCATCACGTTCATCTTGAGCAACCAGCAATCTGTGCTGGGCATATTCAAGCATTTTTTAATAAAACTGATTGAAATATAAGCAATTTTAATGAGAGTCAATATTTTTGATAAAAGCTTTTTGCCATTAGCTGCGGACTAGTATATTTTAAGGTGAGTAGATTCACGATAAAAATAATAATGTTAGACTAAGTGAATTTTTATGACTTACTCGCTTAGCTCATTGGAGAGAGAGAACATGCAAAAAGTTTGGTTTGATTCATACCCTGAAGGGATCCCACATGAAATTGATCCTGAAAGTTATCAATCATTAATCGATATTTTTGATCAGAGTGTGCAAAAATACTCATCATATCCCGCCTTTTATAATATGGGGACAACTCTGACTTATGCTGAGCTGAATCAAAAATCGGATGACTTTGCAGCTTACTTACAACATGAGCTTGGTTTACAGCATGGTGATAGAATTGCTTTAATGATGCCTAATTTATTGCAGTATCCAATCGCTATTTTCGGCGCATTAAAAGCAGGACTTTCAGTTATTAATGTTAATCCGCTTTATACTTCTCGAGAATTAAAGCATCAACTCACTGACTCTGATGCCGATGCAATTGTTATTGTAGCCAACTTCGCTCATACACTAGCCAAAATAATTGATGAAACGCAAGTTAAACATATAATTGTTACCCAACTAGGGGATTCACTTAATGGTTTTAAGTCACACTTAGTTAATTTTGTGGTTAAGTATCTGAAAAAAATGGTACCTAAATATGATTTACCTAATGCGATAAGTTTTAAAACTGTGATGAGTCGCGGTGCCCATTTAACTTTGAATAAAGTTGATTTAAGTCAGAGTGATATTGCTTTTTTACAATATACTGGCGGTACGACAGGAGTTGCGAAAGGTGCCGTATTAACTCATGGGAATATAGTTGCGAATGTTGTCCAATCACATGCTTGGTTATCAAAAACGCTTGAAGAGGGGAAAGAAGTTATTATCACCGCTTTGCCCCTTTACCATATCTTTTCATTAACGGCTAATTGCATGATGTTTAGTAAAGTCGGTGGCTTGAATGTACTGATTACAAATCCACGAGATATGTCCGGTTTTGTAAAAGAGTTGTCTAAACATCGATTTACAGCAATAACTGGGGTAAATACTCTATTTAACGGGTTACTTAATACTTCGGGATTTTCAGAAGTTAACTTTGATGCACTAAAATTAACGCTCGGTGGTGGTATGGCTGTACAGGAGGCTGTGGCAAAAGAGTGGCAGAAAGTGACAGGGAAACCCTTATTAGAAGCTTATGGCTTGACCGAAACATCACCAGCAGTGTGCATTAATCCTGAAAATCTAAAAGAATATAATGGAACCATTGGTCTACCTATCTGCAGTACAGAAATTTCTATTCGTGATGACTCTGGTAACGAACTCGGATTGAATGAGCCTGGTGAGTTGTGGGTTAGGGGACCTCAAGTAATGCGTGGTTACTTAAATAAACCTGAAGAAACAGCAAAAGTTCTTAATCCTGAAGGTTGGTTTGCCACAGGAGATATCGCAACTGTTGATGATAAAGGTTATTGTAAAATAGTTGACCGTAAGAAAGACATGATTTTAGTTTCAGGGTTTAACGTTTATCCAAATGAAATTGAGGATGTGATTATTAATCATACAAAAATTTTGGAGGTTGCAGCTGTCGGAATTCCATCTGAATCTAGTGGTGAGGTTGTTAAAATTTTTGTAGTAAAAAAAGATAAAAGTTTAACTAAAGAAGAACTTATTGCTTTTTGTAAAGAAAATTTGACCGGTTACAAAATACCTAAAGAAATAGAGTTTAGAGATGAACTGCCTAAATCTAATGTGGGTAAAATTTTGCGTAAAGAGTTGCGTGATGAACCTAAAAATAAAGAAATAAAATAGGTATAATAAAATTAGTATTTTGAATAAATATATTATATGGGCTGAGATTTCTTCGCTCAGACTAAGTAGATGTTATGTTTTTATTTGGATAAAAAGCTGATGACTCAACCTTCAAATAAATTAAAGCCAGTTATTTGGGTTGATACAACAGATGCTTTTACCGAGTATGCAAATCGATGGTTAGAATGTGAATTTTTAGCAATTGATACTGAATTTGAACGACGTACGACTTACTTTCCAATATTGGCATTAGTCCAGATTTTTGATGGTGAAAATGTTTATTTAATCGATCCGTTAAAGTTAACTTGTCCAGATGTTTTTCGGAGTATTTGTGCTAATGATAAAATTATTAAAATTATGCATTCCTCAAAAGAGGATTTAGAAGTTTTTTACCACTCTTGGAAATGCCAACTCCACGGATTATTTGATACACAGATAGCGAATGCTTTTATCCATGGAGAAATTTCGCTTGGGTATGCGTCATTGGTTGAAAAAACTAGTCAGACTCAATTAGACAAACAAGAAACTCAATCTAATTGGCTAGCACGTCCGTTACAACAAGCTCAGTTAGATTACGCAGCAGCAGATGTATTGTATTTACCACAAATATACCAGACTTTAGCACCGCTGTTGGAAGATAAAGTTGCTTGTATTTTTTGGAAAGAGTGTCAACAGTTTTGCCAGCAAGTAACAGAGCAACCAGATTTTGACTCAGATTACCGCCAAGCTAAAGATGTCTGGCAACTAAAGGGTGAGCAAATCCCTTTATTTAAATCTTTATATCAATGGCGAGAGAATACGGCGATTGAGCAAGATCGAACTCGTAATCATATTGCTAAAGATCATCAGTTGGTTGAAATGGTCATAATGAAGCCAACATCAAAAACTGCTTTGTCAAAGATAAGCGGGTTACATCCACGGACCGTACGTCAATATCACGAAAAAATTACTTCTTTGATTAGCCGCTTTAAACTTCCGGAAAATATGGCAGAGTTTCAAAAAAACTCTTCAGATCATTTAGTTACGAAAGCAATTCCAAACCCAAGAGAAGTTAGTAGTTTAAAAAAATTGAGTGAGAATTTTACCAAGCAAGTTGATCATGTTGCTCAATCTTTAGGAGTAGCTAGTAGTGTTGTTGCTAGCAAACGCTTTATTCGCAAAGTTGCTTTTGCTTATTTAACAGAAGAACCTTTTCCAAAACAGTGGTGTGGCTGGCGCAAAGAATATTTAAAGCCACATTTTGACAGCGCATATGCACAGTTGCCGATTTAGTGAACATTTTTTATGGATAACATCCTTATATCAGTAAAACTGTTTTAGTAATGAAGCGTTGGTAGAAAAAAGGCTACTTATGTCTTAATTTTTTATAAAGTTTGGGGTTACTCAACACTTTTACAATTTTTAACTAGCACTAATGGTTTTCTCGAGGATAATGTAACTAGTATGTTAGCCAGTATATATCGCAGTAATAAAAAAGATGAAATGTATTTGTATCTACCTGTAAAGGATGATTTTTCCAATGTTCCTGAAGCACTGTTGAAAGTTTTTGGTAAACCTGCATTTGCAATGCAAATCAATTTGGCTAAACGTGAAAAGCTTTCTAGAGTCGATATTGATGAAGTAAGAGATAAATTGAGTGCTGATGGTTATTTTTTGCAAATGCCACCTGTGATCCATGGAAATAAAGCAGATTAAAAAATTAGATAATCAATACGTAAGTTTGTTTGTGGGTATATTTTTTGTATATAGTCATCGAATATAAGTGTTGAGAAGTTTTATAGAGCCGAAATGTTAATGATTATAAAGAAAGGAGTTTAGGTTGAGAAAAATTTTAGTTTTACTGACGATAATAATAGCTGGCATTCAGCTACAAACTGTTTATGGAAAAGAAGCGAGTCAGTCACAAAAATTTGATCAATGGAAATTATCTTTAAAAGATGACTTTATTAATCAAGGCGCTTCAGCTGAGTTAGCCGATAAAATCATAGCTTCGTTAACTTATTTACCTCGTGTGATTGAACTGGATAGAAAGCAGCCTGAAAGCACTATGACTCACGAAGAATACATTACAAAAGTTATTCCTGAAAGCAAGGTAAAGAAAGCACGTGAAGCATATAAAGCTAACAAGGATTTATTGGAGAAAGCCGCCAAATTCAGTGGGGTAGATGCGCGTTTTATCGTAGCATTATGGGGGAAAGAGACACACTTTGGTAAAATTACCGGGGGCTTTCATGTTCCTAGCTCTTTGGCTACTTTGGCTTTTGATGGACGCAGAGCCAGTTTTTTCCGTAAAGAATTACTCGCTGCGAGCAAAATTTTAGCTGAAGGTCATATCAAGCTTGAAGAAATGAAAGGCAGTTGGGCTGGTGCGATGGGACATTGCCAGTTTATGCCATCAAGTTTTTTACGATTTGCAGTGGATGCGAATGGCGATGGTAAAAAAGATATTTGGGGTGATAAGGAAGACATTTTTGCATCGATGGGAAATTATTTAAGTGAGTCTGGATGGAAAACAGGTAAAACTTGGGGG
>JAUIHB010000286.1 GCA_030432465.1 Gammaproteobacteria bacterium | reverse complement strand
TGTCAATGACCGTGATTCTTTCAAGCATTTCTGTTATTCAGGAAAAAATAATGAATACATAAAAGAGTTGTCTTTTATCGGGTAATCATATATGTCCACAATTACTGCTCGCAAAAGAAATTCTGATGTTGAAATGCGAGAACACATTAAGTGTGGATAGAACAACATATCATGGATTTGACTCGGAGTAGTTTTAACTGGCAACGATTTAAGGACATGTTAATATACTTCTAAACGAAACTAATACGAGTATCCTAAGGAAAAATCGTGATGGATTGGTATTGATAACTTGTGATTTTTACGTGCAAGAATTAATTTGAAGAGCCATTTAAGCTCGTTTAGAATTGTGTGGATCTGCCACGGTAACGTGGAGTCTTATCTGCCTGAATTTAGGAGAGTTAAGTTGAAATTAGCATTATCTATATTTTTGATACTATTTACTGCAAGTTGTTCAAGTATTTACGTTCAAAATGGAATTGACCTGAATGATAAAAATAGTTTTGTGACAATTTCTACAGATACAGAGAAAAATCATCGAATTTTTAAAGGTTTAGATAAAAGGGTTGTAATTACATCGTTAAATGGTAATAGCTTAATCAGAATAGGGTGGGATTATCATTATCCTGATGTTATACATGTGAATGAAGGTGTGCAAATCATTGAGGTTAGGATGAATCATATGAATTATTATGCTGACAGTTGTTTATGGGTAGACGCTAAATTGAGTGAAAACTATATAGTTAGAAAAGAAATAGAGAATTACTCTGTAGCGTTTTGGATCGCAAATATTGAAACAGGTGAAAGGGTTGGTGGTATTTGTGGCTCAGAGCCAAAGCCAATCAGCACTTAATTGCTTGAGTCAGAAGTGCCGTAGGTCGGGTTAATAACCCGACAAAATAAGTGAGCTAAAACGATAAGCTATAATTGGTTAAAATAAATTTCATTGAAAAATAGCGATACATTATAAAGTGCTCCAAACTTTTTGTTTTCTTTGATCCTATTGATTCCTTTTTTCTCGCCTTCTTTTGGAATTGCTAGATTTTGTATTTAGGAATCTTATATATTTTTTATTGTATATCCAATCACTTGAAGAACTATAAAAACTGCTATCAGAGGTATTATGTATAAAACTAACTTCGTTTTAGTCGAGTTCTCTTTTCTGAATTGTTTGCCATTGAAAATCCATAAACCCAATGCAGAAATCAAACCAAGAGCACCATTTGTAAGAACTAGTATAAAAGGTAAGAACAAAGCAAATTTTTCTAGCCCAGACAGAGGCTGAACAAATACATGTTCTTTATCGCCTAAAATTAAGGATGGGTACCTATCCATAAATTGCTTCTTAAAGGATACCTTAACGTCCTCTCCATCATCAGACGTAATTTTACAGTTTCCAGCAGCAACATTTTGTCTCTCGCCATCAACAAATAACGAAGGATCAGTAAAAGCGTTCCCCATATCTAGTACAATAGATTTACTTTTAAACCTATCATCGTTAACTTGGTATTCTTGATTCATAAATTTCTCATAACCTAATGAGTGTAGCAAACTTTATTAATATCCAAACGAGCATTTAACTATATTCAATTTTCAATAACCATCAAATACTTACCTAACTTCGCAGTTATGTCAACTCCGTATTTAATCAGAGTTACGGTTATAAAATATTTAAAGTTAATGAAAGTGAAATAGCTAGCTTCGGCTGGCTATTGAGCAGAAAAGTCAGCCGAACAATCAATTACTTAAATAAAGAACTTGTGAAGAGTGTGATTTGACGGATAAATTAAATAGTATTGGTCGAGGCTTGTCCTTTTGATGAGTTTTATTAAACCTCGAAAGTCAATGGTCTGATGCCTTGTTATTCCGTGGAAGGTTAAGTTAAGATATTCCAAGCGGAGTATTGCACTTATTTTAACTAGCTTGCAGAGGTCTTTCGTCAGACTTCAAAAAATTGTGGTTTTTGGCACTTTGTTATGAAGTTAATGAGTTTTATATTATCTATGCTGTTATTCGTGGGGTGTTAAAAAAATGAAATTATTTATTACCTGTTTCGGAATTGCTTCTTTGATCGTAAGTGCGACCGTAAGTGCCAGTGAACTAAGCGATCGGGCCAAGCAGCTATTGAAAGAGGCAAAGGTCTCAATCGATTCCGATTTAGATGCAGCCGAGAAGCAAATTGAAGTTGCAATGGAACTTGCGCCAAATCATGCAGAAATACAGTTTTTATGTGGCAAAATAATGGGCAGGCAAGCTGAAGATGCTTTTTTATCTGCGTTGAGTTACGCAAAAAAGTCATTGAAATGTCTAAAACAAGCGGTTGCTTTAGAGCCTGAAAATATTGATTATCGGCAAGGATTAATGTCTTTTTATTTAGGTGCTCCTTCTATTGCTGGAGGTGACGAAGAGCTTGCTTTAGAGCAGGTTAAATCGATTTTTAATCTAGACCCTGTGAAAGGTCTGTCCGCCAAGCTTAAATATTTCCGTAATACTGATGCAACTGAAGATCTAGTGGAGTTATTCAAGGAAGCCCGCAAAACTTATCCGAACCATGCGGAGTTTCATTATCGCCACGGTCTCTATTTACAAGAAAAAGAAAACTACGATGAGGCATTCGACGCTTTTTTCATGTCTATCAATGCAGAGAAAGATGATGAAAATGAATACAAACTTAATGCTCTGTATCAAGTTGGTAGAACATCGGTCTTTAGCCAAAAAAATATTGATGATGCAATCAAAGCATTGCAGGAATTTATTAAAACAGCTAACCATACATCTAGAGCACCGCCGACAGAGTGGGCTCACTTTCGTCTAGCACAGCTTTTCAAACTGTCCAACAATGAACAAAAAATGTCAGAGTACTTAGATTTAATATCACAGACCAGTGATAAAGAGTTAAAGCGTCAAATCAGACGTCTAAGGCGATAAGCGCATGACCAATTTAAATATGAGCAGAGCTATAGTCTTTCTTTACTTAGCTATCTTTTTAGTTATGGAGTTGCCCGTTAGACTAATTATTCAGCCAGATCCATGGCTTTTGAGCGCTCAACATTGGTACTTTGATCAGCCATTGCGCTTGATTATAGAAATTGCACTTGCTCTAATTCTAATAATTACGATCGCAAAAACTAACTTTTCTTTATTAAAGTTTAGAAAACAACACACCATATTGCTAGTGACAGGCATGTTGGTCTCTGTAACATTATTTGCGATACTTGAATTCGAGCAGCTGATAGCTAGTCTGGATGCTAAATTTCCGTTTATAATCATGTGGCTTTTATCTGGTTTTGCTATTGGTGTAGGTCAAGAATTTTTATATAGAGGACTATTATTTACTTCATTAAACCAGTATCTCTCTACAAATGTAGCAGGAATAGTCACTACGGTTGCTTTTGTAATCGCGCCATTACATTCAGAGCGATTATGGGAGTATGTACAACAAGGTCAAATAACGGTTGTTCTAATTCTCATTGGAGTTTATGTTGGTGTGAGCACTTTCTTTCAATGGCTTCGAAATCATACAGAGTCAGTAACTATTCCGGCTCTAGTCCACGGTACTGGTAATGCAATAACATGGTTTGCTGTTTTTGCCTAAGTATGTCAAGTTTATATGAGGTTGCATACCTTGGATTCAAACTGAATTTAACAGCGAAAGCTCTAAAAAATATATTGCCTAGTTACTTTTAGTAACTTTTTAGTAGAATAGGTGCCAATCCCAATTCACGCGGTGATTGGGTTAAATAGCTCTATTAAATAAAAAGCTTGATAAGCATGATGAGTTGATGGAGGAATAAAATAGTATTAGTCAAGATTTGCCCCACTAATCCCCCAAACAAAGGTTCTTGGCGTAATTATCAATATCCTAGGATCAAGCAATTAGCAATGAGTATTTAAAGAAGGGGAGCGAATAATCGTTGAGAGCCGGATGAATAAAAGTTCATTATAACGGATAAGTGTGAACGCCCTGTGCGGATGCGAGTGCAAGGTGGTATAGGGTAGGTAGGCTAGAAACCTCCGGCTACCCGACTATAACAGTTTATTTAACGATTCTCGGATAAAAATTGCAAACAGGATAAGTTGTTAAACTACCAGTCGTTTTGCTACATTCATCTCCTACGTAGCATTGGAAGGTTTTTCCTGACGCAAAAGCAGTCATAGCTAAACTTAGCGCAACTTTCGAAGACTCATTAGAATCATGTATTACCAAGCCTGCGCCACTAGAACAACTGCCCTTATCTACAGGGGTCTCCAGAGAAATAAAAACTAGATGCAGTGAAGAATAATCAGTTTTCATAATCGAAGTCGGTACACCTCCTACAAATCCTGTAGCCAATACTTGATTTGAAAGAGCTATTGCCATTAATAGTAAAAGTTTAAATATTATATTCTTCATGAATCGTTCCTATTTTAATTTAGTAATGTTTAGTTTGTTATAATTATTAAGCATTTATGTTGATCTCAAATCAATATAAATGTCTGTTGGACTGTGCCGCGTTAACACAGTGCTAATACTTTCTTGATGGTTTTTTTTCGCTAAGTGACAGGGGATTTTTTACATCAGTGATGCTGCTATGACTTTCATCAACTGTTCCTTAGGGGGGGGGCCATAAATTATTGTTGATTCTTGCCTCTAAGATGCCATTTTTTTAGTTCAGGCACAAGCATATTTCTACAGGTGCTTTCTGTGTTGTCGATTAACATAGACCTTCCTGCTAAATTGTCATCCCAGTCGTTAGTGCCAGAGAATACCCCTCCCGACAAATTGCCAATGGTTACCACTGCATTGTGGACGTGATGGTGGAATTACCTCTTAACTAGAAAAGTGTCTGTCCACGATTATTACCTCCACGATTATTTCCTTAGCGGAAAAATTAGGCGATAAAAACGCAGGTGAAAATTGGGGAGAGTTTCTCGAATATGGCACGAATGATCAGCGTGTAATTGAATTACAAAATATCGGTATTCCAAGACACTTGGCTAATTTTTTGCTGGAAAAATATGTTGAATTTTTTGTCTTTGAAAATGAGGCTTTAATAAATATTAGGAAATCGGAATTAATTGATGCCATGGACGTAAACTCTTCTGAATTTAAAGAGCTTCTTGATGTTATTTGACTACATTTATCGTAAGGACTTTTATTTTTTTTCGAGAGATTGAGAAGTAATTAATATGATTCAATGATAGTCGGGGGCGTCTGTTAGAAAGCAGCTTTTTTCGCTGTTCTAGAATTCGTTTTAAATTCATATATAACAGCTCTCCCCCATCATTAAACTTAACTCCTTACATCGATATTCTAGCCGTTACTAATAACTTATTGATTGTTTTGAGGTATGGTCGATATCTTTCGTGCAAATTTTTCTGACTCTTGTTGTATTTTAGACCTGTCCTTCTC
>JAUIHB010000285.1 GCA_030432465.1 Gammaproteobacteria bacterium | reverse complement strand
GAACCTTATATTCGTGACAGTATGTCTAACGAGGCCAAAGAAGCTAATGTGGCTTGGCTTAACGATCTTTGGGGCGACTTCACAGGAGATCTTGCAACATCTCGTTCAATGACACAGGATGATCTGGCAGTATATATCACTAATTTCCGCGAACTCATCGCAGAATACCAAGGTAACACAGCCAAATTAGCCGTCGATAAAGGTTTAATTGATCAACTACTAACGCGTATAGAATTTCGAACAAAAATGATAGAACTCGTTGGTGACAACGATAAAGGTTCATTCAAGCAGATCAATCACAAAACTTATTTAAGCGCGATACGTGGCCCTATTCCATATTTCAGCGATTACACCGATAAAATTGCAATAGTTACTGCTAAAGGTAATATTCTCGATGGTGAGCACAAGGAAGGCAAAATAGGTGGAGATACCGTTGCTAGAATTATTCAAAAAGCAAGAACTAATGATAAAGTTAAAGCAATCGTTTTACGAGTTGATAGTGGTGGCGGTAGTGCTTTTGCCTCTGAAATTATTCGTGAAGAACTAGTCAAAGCCCAAGAAGATGGAATTAAAGTCGTTGTATCAATGGGAGATGTGGCAGCATCCGGTGGTTATTGGATTTCTGCAACAGCAGATGAAATTTGGGCAATGCCAACCACAATTACCGGCTCAATAGGTATTTTTGGGATGGTTCCAACATTTGAGCGACCATTAAATAAATATGGTATTTTCAGAGATGGCGTTGGTACAACCAAGTATTCAAACCCGCTAGATTTGGGCCAACCACTTGATGACAATATTGCAGCGATTATTCAAACGGGGATCAATGCGGGATATGAAAAATTTATTCAATTGGTAGCCAAGGGTCGTCACATGACCGTTGAAGAAGTTGACGCAATTGCTCAAGGCCGAGTATGGTCAGGTAAGCAAGCCCATAAACTAGGTTTAGTTGACCAACTTGGCTCATTAGACGATGCAGTAAAATCCGCAGCGAAACTAGCAGGGCTTGATGACAATTATGATACTTGGTTTGTTAAACGTGATTTAAGTGAAAAAGAACAACTTATCCAACAAATCTTTGGTAATTCTTTAGTTCAGTCAGAATTAAAAAATGAAATCAATGCGCCCAGAAAGCCAAACCTCAAACAAAGTCTATTACAACAAATTGATTATGGGTTAGATGAACTGGATAAGTGGAATGATCCTAACCATGCTTACTCAAATTGTTTTTGTAGCATTCAACAATAAATAGGGATGATATTAAAATCTATTAGCAGGATATTTTAAAATTTTTCTTGTTTAAAAAAGCGATGTTTTTCATCGCTTTTTTTGTTTTAAGTTCCACTTTCCTTTATGCTACTACTTTATTCATTCAAACTAATAAAACACTTTATGAATAGCAAAAAAGTTTATGTTGCATATACAGGCGGAACTATTGGAATGAAACCTAGCGATAAAGGTTTTATTCCTGAATCGGGATATTTCTCGCAACAAATTTCATCGTTGCCCGAACTAGCTTCTCCAGATATGCCCGCCTTTGAAATTCATGAGTATGATAATCTGATCGACTCATCAAATATAACACCAGAAGATTGGTACAGAATTTCACAAGATATCGAGTCTCGTTTTGATGAGTTTGATGGTTTTGTTGTTTTACATGGTACAGATACTATGGCTTATACAGCCTCAGCACTTTCTTTTATGCTGGAAGACTTATCTAAACCGGTAATTGTCACAGGTTCGCAAATTCCCTGGTCACAGATTAGAACAGATGCCCGAGACAATTTAATTACATCATTGTTGCTCGCAGGAAATTATGATATCCCAGAAGTTGGACTATATTTCCATAACCGTTTATACCGAGGAAATCGAGCCAGAAAACTTGATGCTAGTGGGTTTCATGCATTTCAATCACCTAACTTCCCTGCAATTGCCGAAGTAGGTACCAAAATTACAGTCAATGAAGAACTACTTCTTACAGAACCAGCACAGCGTTTAAAAATACAGAAAATATCTCCCCCTAAAGTGATTATTCTTTCTCTTTTTCCTGGTTTTCCAGCCGAGCTATTAGAAAATGTCTTTAGTTCAGATATACAAGGGTTAGTCTTAATGACCTATGGTATGGGGAACGCCCCTTGCAATGACAAAAAGCTACTGGATTTACTAGGTCAAGCTTCCAAACAAGGTGTAGTCATTGTTAACTGTACACAATGCTATAAAGGTAGTGTTGACATGAGTGGTTACGAAACAGGGCATGGCTTATTAGACGCTGGAGTCATCAGTGGGTTTGACATGACACCTGAAGCAACGCTAACTAAACTAAGTTACCTGCTCAGTAGTGATTGTACCGTCGAAGAAATCAAACAAAAAATGCAGTTAAATTTACGCGGTGAACTTACAAATTAATTGTTTAACTAATCAAAAGACTTAATCAGAGCCTCTTGATGAGGCTTTGAACTGTAAAATCCTTACAAACTTTTTCGATTCGCTAATGATAAAGCAAGCGTCGAAGAATCTAAATACTCTAATTCCCCGCCAATAGGAACTCCTTGAGCTAAACGTGTCATCGTAATCGTGCGATTTTCTATACGTTGAACCATTGAAGAAATAAAATGTGCTGTAGTTTCACCTTCAACAGTCGAAGAAGTCGCAATAATAACCTCTTCACATGGCGTTGATAAAATCAGTTGATTCAATTGATCTAGACCAATCTCTTCTGGACCAATTCCATCCAACGGTGACAGGTGCCCCATTAATACAAAATATTTTCCTGAGTAAGAAGCCGTAGCTTCTATCGCAGCAATATCTGCTGGCGACTCAACAATACATAAAAGTTTATCGTCACGTTTACTGTTAGCACAAATAGAACAGAGTGCCACTTCAGTATAATCACGACACTGCTGACAATTACCGATATCTCGCATTGCTCGCTCTAAACAGTGAGATAAATTTAGAGCTCCTTGACGGTCTTTATCTAATAATTGATATGCCATACGCTGTGCAGACTTTTTACCTACACCAGGCAAACATTGCAATGAATTAATTAATTGTTGTAATAAAGTTTTAGATTCCATTAAAGACAGTTCGATTAAAATGGCATTTTGAAACCGGGAGGGATCGGCATACCTGCGGTTACTGATGACATTTTATCTTTGGATTGCTCTTCCACTCTACGCACAGCATCATTCACAGCAGCAGCAATAAGATCTTCCAATATCTCTTTATCTTCAGATAATAAATCATCCGAAATTTGAACATTACGAACATCATGACGACCGGTCATGACAACTTTAACCATACCAGCCCCCGATTCACCAGTTACTTCTAAGCTGGCTACTTCCTCTTGGGCCTTTTGCATTTTTTCTTGCATTTCTTGTGCTTGTTTCATCAAGCCGCCTAAACCTTTCATAGTTTTCCTCGTACATTTTAATGAAGGAGTTTAATCGAATCTCTGGCTAAACTACCATTTAAATGGGTTAATAAATAACTGATTTGTGGATCATTTAATAGTGCTTGGTGAGCCTCATCAATTGCTATTTCATGTAGCCTGTTCGCTCTTTCCTTTGGAGTTTCACTTGTTTCAGAGACTTCCTGTAAATTAATTTTTAAATTTGTATTTTCAAAGTAATCATTGAGTGCTTGATGAATATTTTCTCTCGCACTCGTGGTAAGTAAAGGCTCAACTTTTTCTAAGTAACGAATATTTAAAGTTTCATTTTGATATTCTGCATTTGAATTTAATAAAACTTGTAAGCCTTGGCCTTCTATTGTTAATCCATTAGTCACTTGATACCAATTATTGTTAGCGACTAGTTCCAAAGGAATTTTTTCTATAACAACTGAAGTCACTTGAGGTTCAGGATTAACCTCAGCACTATTTTCGATTAATGAGCTTTTTTCATGAAAATTCTGAACACCCAAGCTTGATGTTTCTGATGTCGTACTTTGTGAAACAATATTATCATTTTGTTGTGGTGTCGGGTTATTATTTAACTGGCGTATATTTTTGCGTAAATTTTCAATTGGCGATGAAACCAAATGAGGTTTACTTGATTGTTCTGTTTTGTCGGTTGCCGTCTTTTCTTCTACAAAACTATCATTTAGAACATTTTCCTTTGCATAAGTATCTATTGTGGATGTATCTTGCGTAATCTGTTTCTGAGGAATATTATTCTGAGCTAAATCTTCTTGAACACCTTGTGTAGTTACAGGCTCCGACTCTTTTGTTAACTTATTTTCAATATTTTGTAACTCAGTTACTTTTTTTTTTACGTTGTCGCTAGAGGACTCTGTTTGATTATGGTTACCTACTGCATTAGTCTTATCAGATGCATTTGCAGCAGTCGGTGGATTATTGGTTACCATTTTATGCGGTTTAAATGATAAAATTCTCAACATCGCCATTTCAAATCCTTGCTTAGGATGTGGCGCATAAGATAAGTCTCTTCTCGCATGGAGAGAAAGTTGATAAAACAATTGCAAATCAGCAGGCTTGATCAATCCAGATAAATGCTCGACTTTCTCGTCATCAAATTGATTGGTCGCCTGACAAACAGCAATTTGATGCAACAAACTTAACCAATCAGCTAGCAGTTCATCATAGTCAGGAGAAAAACTGGCGATTTTTTCAATCGTTTTAAACAGTAAATCAACATCATTAGCATTTAGTGCATTTAATAATTGAAAACTATACTCTTTATCGATACTTCCCAGCATATCAAAAACTGTTTGCTGATCAATTACTTGACCACAATAAGCAATGGCTTGATCTAATAAGCTTAGAGCATCACGCATGCTACCATCAGCACCTTTAGCAATAGGAGCTAATGCTTGAGGTTCAAACTCAAGTTGTTCAGCATTCAGAATCATTTCAAGATGATTTATAATTTCATCTTCTTGCATTCTTTTTAAATGAAACTGCAAACAACGTGACAACACAGTAACAGGCATTTTTTGTGGATCAGTTGTTGCGAGTAAGAAAATAACATGTGGTGGGGGTTCTTCGAGCGTTTTTAGCAATGCATTGAAACTGTGACCACTCAACATATGGACTTCATCAATCAAATAAACTTTATATCTTCCTCGAGTAGGACGATACTGAACGTTATCGAGTAACTCACGGGTATCTTCAACTTTGGTTTTCGATGCCGCATCAATTTCCAGCAAATCGACAAAATTTCCCTGACTAATTTCCACACAACTAGAACATTCACCGCAAGGGTCGGAAGTTATTCCTTTTTCACAGTTTAAACTTTTAGACAGAATTCGAGCTATTGTTGTTTTTCCAACACCACGAGTTCCAGTAAATAAATAAGCATGGTGAAGTCTTTCACTATCAAGTGCATTAATTAATGCTTGCGCGGTTTGTTGCTGCCCCACTAACTCTTTAAAGTTTTTGG
>JAUIHB010000284.1 GCA_030432465.1 Gammaproteobacteria bacterium | reverse complement strand
GTTCACGTACACTTTGACTTTAGAAGGAGGGGATCCTCTTCCATCTTGGATGACTTTTAACCCAGATACAAGGCAAATCAGTGGAATTCCATAAGTTTCAGATGTTGCTATTTTGACTCTTGTGTTCTCGGCTGAAGATTCTGGAGGTCATGTTGGAGAGTTTGAATTCGAAATGAATGTCAATCAAAAGCCAGTTTTGAATCAAACAATTCCAAATCAAGAAACTCGAACAGGGTCAAGCTTTGATTTTAGCTTTGATATTGACTCTCTTATTGATCCTGATGGGTACCCACTAGTGTATAGCATTGAGGATTATCCAATTTGGATCAATTTTGACCCTACTTTTAGAAGGCTATATGGAGCTCCTGGAATAGATGATTTAGGAACTGAGGTCATCACAGTGATTGGAACTGATCCAACAGGAGGAACAGGTTCAACTACTTTGACTATTGTCATCAAAAGAAATTATTTGCCAGTAATACAGGTGCCATTCGATGATATGTTTGTAGAAATTGGAGTTCCATTCTCGGACCCATTGGCTGATGGACCTACGATTCAAGCAAGTGGTCAACAAGCTTTGGAGAATGGAATGACCTTAGAGAAGCTTTTTTCTCAATTAATCGAGCTTGAGTCGGATGCTTATAAGGCATCGGTTGAAGACATGCTCATGCAACTTAAACAGTTATGGAATTTGAATACATTGGTTGTTGCCGATGACAGTTTCGAAGATGATTATATTCGTTACCAAAAAGGTATTTCTGTGAGAATTAAACGACTAACGACCAATTTTCCGAAGGAAAATCAATCACTTGAAGTTTGGAATGACTGGTATGAGTGGTGGCAAGATCTTCAAAAACATCGCGATAAGGCTGAACTTGGTTATCTTTTTAATGAAATGTTTTGGTTACTGCAAGAATATCGATTAAGTTTATTTTCTCCGGGAGTTAAAGCAAATGGTGGTATTTCAGCGAAAAAACTCCAGAAAAAATTTGAATTTCTAGAGAGAGAAATTGATGCATTTTAGGTAAAAAAGTTAGTTAAAGTTAAATTAATGCTTGAAAATTATTTTTTCCTCAAACTAGATTGAATAAAAAGTTTACTTTTGATATTAATAGGAGTAAGTTACTACTTGTTTAGGTGGTGTCTGCCTAGCTGGCTTGTCTACAAAAACAAGTTTAGTACTGATTAAATAGTTCGATATTCTGCTTTTATTAAGATAGGTAAATAAAATGAAAGAGTTAACCAAACGACAAAGCGAAGTTTTTGAAATTTTAAAAGAATACGTGGCAGATTTTGGAATTGCACCAACGCATGTTGAATTAGCTAAGTGTATAGGGGTTAATTCTTCCAAAGCTGCGGCTGATCATTTAAAAGCCTTAGAAAAGAAAGGAGTGGTTAAGCTTTACCCAGATAAACCTAGAGGTATTCAAGTATTGACCTCTGCAAGTGATGACGAGTTACCCCTAATTGGCTCTGTAGCAGCAGGTTTACCGATTGAAGCCGTTGAAAATGTTGAAACATACGTCACGATACCGGATGTACTTAAACGTAAGAAGCCGACATTTCTTCTGAGAGTTCGTGGTGATAGTATGATTGATGCAGGTATTTTAGATGGTGATTTGATTGCAGTAAGAAAAACGAATACAGCGGAAATAGGTCAAATTGTAGTCGCAAGAATTGATGATGAAGTCACTGTTAAGAGGCTAGAGCGTCAAGGCAATAATGCCGTTTTACAACCTGCAAATGATTGTTATCAACCAATTATACTCCCAGCGGAAGATTTAGCTATTGAGGGGCAGTTTGTCGGTTTGATACGAGCATAAATTTCAATTGAACTGTTTAATTCTGTCAAATTAATGAGTTGAGTCAGGTGATATTATTCGCCTGACTGATTATTTCCCCATAACAGTGGATTTCTCTGATGATTCCGCTAGAATAGCCGCCAGTTTTCATTGGTTGGTTTTTGTTCTATGAAGTTTGTCATTAAGTTATTCCCTGAAATTATTGTAAAAAGTAAGCCTGTACGTAAGCGGCTGATTAGTCAATTAAAGAAAAATTTAAGAAAGTTACTTACCAGAATTCACCCAGACATGATTATTTCTGGTTCTTGGGATTTTGTTGAAGTGCGGCTTGATGAATCACATGTTAAAGCACAATGCCCCAGCTTAACAAATCAGATCTTGGATTGTTTAAAAAACACACCGGGAATAGATTTTATCTTAGAAGTTAAAACTCACTCTTTTGAATCTTTAGATGATATTGCTGATATCACTGTCACTGAATATGCGCCTTTAGTGAAAAATAAAACTTTTTGTGTAAGAGTTAAACGTAGTGGAAAGCACGCATTTAATTCTATTCAGGTAGAGCAAAAAGTGGGTGGTGCTTTATTAGCTAATAGCCAATCTGCTGGTGTTAAACTGAAAAGTCCTGAAGTTATTGTTCAATTAGAAATTAAACAGGACAAACTCTATACTGTTAAGTCGCGAACGCAAGGGTTAGGCGGCTTTCCTATGGGTCAACAAGAGTCTTGTATTAGTTTAATTTCTGGAGGATATGACTCATCTGTTGCAAGTTATTTAATGATGAAAAGAGGGATCCGCACACATTTCTGTTTTTTTAATTTAGGTGGTATGGCACATGAAGTTGGAGTGAAACAAGTTTCACATTATTTGTGGCAGCGCTATTCTGGCTCTCATCGAGTATTATTCATTACTATTCCTTTTGAAGAAGTTGTGAGTGAAATACTTACAAGTATTCACCATTCACAGATGGGTGTTGTTCTGAAGCGAATGATGTTAAAAGTTGCCGAAAAAGTTGCTCATGAATTTAATGCGCCAGCACTTGTTACGGGGGAGTGTGTTGGACAAGTTTCAAGTCAGACATTAACTAATTTAGCTGTGATTGATAAAGCTGTTGATATCTTAACAATGCGTCCATTAATTACAATGGATAAACAGGACATTATTGCATTATCACGCCAAACTGGAACTGAGGAGTTTGCTGCTGTTATGCCTGAATATTGTGGAGTTATTTCAGACAAGCCGACAACTTGTGCAAAGTTGGATCGTATTGAACACCAAGAGTTAAACTTCAATTTTGAGGTACTGGATAAAGCGTTTGAAAATCGTAAAGTCGAGAATATTGATCAGGTTTATCAGTCGGAGTTAAATCTGGATAATATTGAAATGGTCAACACGCCAGATCCAAAAGATATTGTGATCGATGTAAGACATCCAAACGAGCTTGCAATCAAACCATTATTTTTAACAAGTAATGAAATATTAAATATTCCATTTTTTAAACTTCAAACAAGCGCAAGTGAGTTGTTGTCGTTAGATAAATCTTATTTATTATATTGTGATCAAGGAGTTATGAGTCAATTACAAGCTGAAGAATTGATTCATAAAGGTTTTAACGTTAAAGTTTATCAGCCAGGCTAACAAAATCTCGGATGTCTTAATAAGCAGTTTTATTAGCATTTAGACATCCGTAGTTTTTATGATAACGTTATAAAACTTCAATTACATTTGAGGGCTTTACCTGTTGCGTTTTCATGGACTCCATCGTTATTTGTATCTTTAGAAGTTCGTATGCGACCGGCTTTTGTGATGATTAAAGCACGTGCAAGTTCTGGATCATTTTGATAGCAGAGCTCAAAAGTTCCATTTTGGTGATTAGTAATGCCTGTTTCATGCCATTGTAAAGAGGTTCTTACACCAAACGCTCGCCAGCGTAATTGAACATCGTCTTTTAATGTTACTTCACGTAGTATTTTTTCGTCACCATCTAGCACCCGGTTCTCATTTTGATCAATAAAAATCATATATCCATCAGACCAATCCTTATCACATTGTTGACTATTACTGGTTGGACATACGGTGACTTTTTGACGGTAAGTAATGGCAGTTTTTCGAGCAAACGTTAAGTGACCACGTAAAATTTGCGTTTCGGAAATGATTTTTTGTTTAGAGATAAACTCATAAAAGCTTGGAATTCCTGAGCCTAGTAAAATGCTAGCTATTCCAATAGTCATCATTAAATCAATAAGTGTCATCCCTGATTGTTTTATTTTCATTGTGCGAAATCCTTTTTCACTGTTATTTTTCACAAATAAGTGTAAGGGTTGTTTATTTTTATCTAAAGGTGAATCTTCCTATTTTGAGATGCGATAAATATTCTTCTTTAATGAAGATATTTCCGATTTTTCATGTAGGAAATTGACCTTATAAAGTGAAAAACAGTTTTGAGCACTGATAATTTCAAAGGTGTAGTTCATAAGCAATTTAGGTACAATTTTATAAATGACGTGAGGGTCATACTCAGATTATTAATAATATTGATTAATCGATATTTAATTTTTTGAGCTTATATCGCATTGCTCTAAAACTTATTCCTAGTAGTTTTGCTGCTTGAGTTTTATTACCTTGTGCTTGCTCTAAAGCTTTGTGGATTTCTGTAGTTTCAATTTCTTCAAGGTATTCATCAAGTGTCTGATTATTTCTAGCTTTGAGTTGACTTTCGGGAGATGAAAACTGTGTATCGCTGGCTTGAGATGAAGGTTGGATTATATTGAGATCTTGAGAACGAATTTGTTTGTCCGCACATAAAGTAATAGCTCTTTCCAGAATATTTTCAAGCTCACGAATATTACCGGGAAAATTATATGCCATTAATGTTTTAAGAGCGTTACTAGTTAATTGCGGTTTTTCTACTGCGTGTAATCCAGCCAATTGAATCAATAAATAATCGGCAATTCTTGGTATATCTTCAATACGCTCTTTAAGTGATGGAACTTTAAGTTCAATAACGTTGATTCGGTAAAAAAGATCTTGGCGAAATAAATCTTGCTCAACTAATTCAAGAAGATTCCTATGGCTTGCGCTGAGTATTCTGACATTAATTGTTATTTCTTTATCGCTACCTATTGGTCTAATCGTTTTTTCTTGGATGGCGCGTAAAAGTTTTACTTGCATATGTAAGGGAAGTTCAGCTATTTCATCCAAAAATAACGTGCCATTTTCTGCCAGTTGAAACAATCCTTTTTTATCATGGATAGCTCCGGTGAAACTGCCTTTTTTGTGCCCAAAAAACTCGCTTTCCATGAGTTCAGATGGTATTGCACCACAGTTAACGGGAACAAAAGGAGAGTCTGCTCGAGGCCCTTTATGATGAATTAATTTAGCAACTAATTCCTTACCTGTACCTGATTCTCCATAAATTAAGACGGATATATTCGTTGGTGCAGCTGTATCTACAATTTCCAAGACATCATACATACTTTGGCTCTGACCAATGATGCCTATTTTTTCTTTAAGTTGATTTAAGTGTTTATTCATAATATCAATCTATTTTTTATCAATATTTTTACCTAGTTTAAAAACATTCGTCACATGATTAACCGCATA
>JAUIHB010000283.1 GCA_030432465.1 Gammaproteobacteria bacterium | reverse complement strand
TTATAAGCTTTATTTATAGCAACAGTCAGACGCATCTTATCAATTAGAGACACCAAACCATAAATAACAACCAAACTTTACGCGTACGCTTAAAGCCTCTAGATTATGGAGAATATAAGCTAGTTTTAAATATTGGTGGTAAACAAGCTGACTTTGTTGTGTCAACGATAACTGAAGGCAATGACAGTGTTCCTGAACGATTTAATTTTACGCCAAAAACTAATCAGCCAGTTAACGAATGGATAAAATCTGATGAAATAGTTATTACAGGTTTAGATACAAAATCTAAAATATTATCTATTTCAGATGGAGCGGCTGTGTCGGTAGATGACTCCATATTTTATGACTCAGATGAGTTAAGCGCTGCTAACCTAAAAGTGTTTAATGGCAGTAGGGTCACTGTTATGACCAAACTATCTAATTTATTTCGTAATAAAACTGTGTCACTGAATATTGGCGGTGCAACAGGTTACTTTGACGTAACAGCAAAACCTTTAGACACGCAAGTGCTAACGATAGGTAGAAATGGTACGCAAAAAGCGCTTTATACACATACAGTAGCAAGCAGTGCAGAAAGCAAAGCAGTAAGCTACTTTTCAATTGATTCTGGTCGGGAAGACAATCAGAGGCACTTTGTATACAACGATAAGCTCTATTATTATGATAGCGCAGCTGGAGGTATTAACAGCTATGACTTTAATACTGGAGAAATAAAACAGCTAATTAGTTCTTCTGGCTTAAAAAGTTTTGACGGAATATATAATAATAAGCTTATATATAAGTGGGGATATTCTACTTCCCTTTCTTACCCATGGGAAGATACAGCCTCTTATGCCAAGATGTACGCAATAGACTTATTGGGGGGGGCGCATAACCTTATTCATGACACCGTTTATAATTACTCCTCCGTTGGGGGTGGCGATACTAGTGAAACTCTATATATGAATAGCAACATTGTTTTATTTGGCCAAAGTTATTATGACGGTTTTGCTGCGCTTACCGCATATAGGTATGTGCTTAAATCACTCGATGGGGAAATTTTATTTGAGACAGAGAAAGACAGTGTATCGTACATAGATAATATTAAAGAATTAATTTCAGCATATGGAGAAACAGCCAGTTACTTTAGTATTGATGCCAGAAACTGTTTTCATAAAGTATACCTAGATGCTAGCTCTGTTAATGAGCATTGTTATGACGATTTTTATATAGATAGCTTATTTCTACTTGATGAGCAGTTGTTTTTACGTGGCCGCTACAACAGCAGCTCAGAGCTTAGTATTTATAAATTATCAGAAGATCATGAGTCATTATCCTTAATAATCGAGCACCAAGCCGGCGATATCAAGGTTTATTCTGTAGCGAAAGGTAAACTTTTCTTTATTATTAACCAGTCTCTTTATCAGTTTGATGGCCAAACTAGCTCTGTAGTGCAGGAAGACGTCTTTTCACAAAGCGCTACTGGGATAAAAATAGGTGCAACAAACAATCAACTTTTCTTAATTTATTATGAACCTGAATCAGATGAAAGGACGATAAAGGCTTATGACATTAATACACTTTCGACTGTGGAAATAAAAGCAGGTAATTCGAGTTCTTCAGTTTCGTTTTATGACAATTTTGTATTGTTAGAAGGACGTTCTGACACTTGGATATCAAATGGGACGCCGCAAGGTACAATTAAGCTACCTCATGGCTACAGCACTTTTGTAGTGAAGGATGCACTGTATCTTTACAAAGAAGAAAAAATATACGAATTTACTATTTCAGAGACGGAGTTAAAAGAGGTTTATTCTGGTCCTATAATTGGATTAGAGACACAAGAACAACACTTAACCTTTATGACAAGAGATGTTACCGGCCTTAAGTTCCATTCTATTGAACCAGCATCTGGAGATATAAACGTTACTACATTAATGTCTGAGCATGGGCAACTATTTAATATAAATAAAAGCTGGGTGGTTGCCTATCCTAATAAATTATTCCAATCAACTACGGGCCGTTACATGGATCGTTTAGATGCGAATAAGTATGCAGATGCCAGGGCTTGGTTGGCTACATCGAATGACTTATATTTTATTGCGAATAATAAAGAGGACAATAATGTTAATGAGATTCTGGTTAATTTAAATGTTCAAGACGAGTCAACATTTACAGATATTATGTTGGAAGCAAAGATTGTTCCTGGAACACGGCTTGTGGGTAATGAAGGGGGAGTGCTGATTGATAATTTACAGGCCTCAACTCCGGGTTTATCTGGTAATCAAGCGTTTGCTGTAAAGTACTCAGATGATCAAGAGTTCACAACCTACAACGTGATAGCAGATGATTTTACCGTACGTTACTCAGACATAAAACCAGCAAAATTACTGCATAGTGAGGCAAGTATAGTAAATGGAACAGTATACGTAACGTTTACGCTTGAAACCATAAATGGAAACCTAGGATATGGTATTTTGAATTACACTGATTCTGATTACGACTTGGTATTTTATGAGGAGATGTCAGGGGTAATCGACCAGCAAAATGTGATAACGAATCTTGGTCAAAATGAAGAACTCTTGATGTTTGCAATAAACGATCGCACAGCGAATACGTTACGTTTTATGGAATATGATGCAATATCTCAAGAAACAACAACAAGGTTAATTGCATTAGATTCTATATCGCTTTGCGGCACTTCATGCGAGCAATTAGCGGTGCATGTACAGGGAGATAACTGGTTAGTGCAAACTAACATTGGATTGTTTGAGATTAGCCAGCAAACTGGGCTAATCAATACACTGATTCAAGAGCCTGTAAAATTAATACCAACAGATCTTGGCGCATTTTTTATCGCAACAAGTAGCGCCATTTGGCACTACGAAACTCAGTCGCTAAATTTAGTCATAGACAAAGGAATTTTAGGAATAGACCAATTTGATTTGGCGTTTGAAGGTAAATTTTTGATGTTGGACAATAACCTAATATTTACACTAAACGAACGACTTTGGAAAACTGATGGCACTGCAGAAGGAACTCTGATTATGGATGAAAACTTGCAGATAGATAGTCACTCTCTCTCAGTCCTACATTAAGCACTTATAAAAAGCTCCCTAGTGGAGCTTTTTTGTTTTTAAAGTTAAATTTTATACTTTTCTGTATAGTTTGTGCTTTGTTTAAGTACTTGTTTTAAAATGACAACTTTTTATTTTCTGACTGGTGCTGTAGAATAAGTGCACAATTTTATTAACATGGAGAGTTAACTATCAGCTATCTAGCCTCTTATGCTTGGAACCTTTTTAATGCCCAAGCGCTTTCATCGTTTCAAATTATTCAATTAAAGGAAGCTTCTCATGGAATTTAGAAATACATTATACATAGTTTTTGTATGCTCAATAATTTTAGGTTGTGGTAATTCCTCTGATAAGGAGGATAAACCACCGATTGTTTTTACGGATACAACTCCAAATGAATTTCAATTTTCAAGCAAGTCAGACTTGGAAATTAATCAGTGGATAGAATCTGAATCCATCGTCATATCGGGTATCAATACCAAAACACCAATAAGTATCGAGGGGGGAGAGTACCGAATAGAGAGCGGCAGCTTTACCGAACAAAATGGATCAGTTACTAATAATCAAACCATAACTGTTCGAACTCAATTAACAGAATATGGCACTAGTAAAGTAGTAAATATAAACGTAGGTGGAGTCAGTGCAGATTTTTCGGTATCAGCAATAGCTTCCGATACTACTCCTGATGACTTTGATTTTGAAGCAAAAGTTGACCAAGATAAAAATGCCTGGATTGAGTCTGAGAGTATAGTTATTGCAGGAATTAATGCTCCAACGCCCGTCTCTATTGAAAACGGAGAGTTTAGAATAGAGGGTGGTGAGTATCAAAATGGCGATGCGTTCATCGAGAATAATCAGACTTTGCAAGTCAGAGTAAAAACAGCGGATACATTTGCAACAATACAAAAAGCAAATGTAACCGTAGGTGATAAAGTTAGTGAATTCAGAGCTGTCACGATCGCCAATGTGCTCTTTTTAGGTTCAGATGAATCGTATGGTAGAGAGTTAAGACAAACGAACTTAACGCCTCAAAGCGCCGAACTTGTGACAGATGTTAATATTGAATTTGACAGTGAAAGTGGGGGAACGGCAGACTTTGCTGGTGATATTTTCCATTTAGCAGCTTCGACCTTAATGATAGATGAAAACGGAATTTGGCAAGTCAGCAATGATCATAATAATGCAATTAAAAAATTCGATTTTGAAGCTGAAGGAATCGTACTCTCTGGGCCGTATAAGGCTTCGGATAATTACTTATATTTCAATGCCGCACCAATTGAAAATAGAGTTGAGCGAGAATTTAATATTTTCGATTGGTTTGGGTGGCAAGTGTGGAAAACAGATGGAGAAACACTGGAAGTAGTTTCCACTCCTAGCAGCAACTTTATTCGAATAGGTATAATAGTAGGCGATACTTCTGTTGGTTTAGTTCACACTTCAAAGGAATGGCATAGTGAAAAGTTTACGGTCTATTCTGAAATTCATAATACAGCTAAAGAATATAAATTAAGTAATAATAGTTGGGATAATTATCATGTTTATGCCGATGGTGATGAGTTCTTCATTGTAGATGAAAATATACGTTCTGGTATAAAAGCTTGGTTGGTAACATTCGATGGAATAACTGAGATACTTGATATTGCAGGGCATTATGGCACTGGAGAACTTGGAAGTTGGAATGTAGACAGAGCTTACTTTGTTGGTTCTTACAATGAAGGTGCCGTTTTATTTGTAAATGATATAAAAAATAGCAACGAAGACTACTGGTATTTTGACTCTGTAGAGGAAAACCTGACCAAGCTTTTAACAATATCCCATGATGACATTAAAGATCTAGGTATAGGTTTTGATGTGCACCAACTTGAAAATAGTGTATTGCTATACAATCAAAGAAATGGGCTTTATCTATTTGATATTAAGAGCAAAACTGTATCGTTAAAAACAACTGATGCAGTGTATAGTATAGAAAGTGTTGACGATAACGTTTTCGTGTTTTCTAAAAATGCGGTCTCATTGTTTAAAAATGGTAAATTAACGTCATTGATTGACTCAGATACAATCGAAAGTGATTCGTTTGAATTGCTTCATACTTTGGAAGGTCGTAATAGCCATTTTAAAAATATAAGTGTCACACCTGTTGGCTCTAGAGTTGTATTTGTACTTAATGGTCGTTTATGGATGAGTGATGGCTCCCGTGAGGGGACTTTGCAACTAGAAGATAATTTAGTGCTAGATGCGTCAAATATCGTATCCGTAAAGTAATAAAAAAGGCGCTGCTCTTTCGAGACAGCGCCTTATCACCAAGAATAAACCTATTCGCTTAAAACCTATGGGCGTTCAAAAATAGTTGCGATGCCTTGGCCTAAACCAATACACATGGTTGCAAGACCATATTTTGCGTCTTTGTCTTCCATAAGATTAATAAGCGTTGTGCTGATACGTGTACCTGAACAACCA
>JAUIHB010000282.1 GCA_030432465.1 Gammaproteobacteria bacterium | reverse complement strand
TATGTCTGGTTTATTAGTGATATTTGATGCATTAGAAATTGAAGTTAGAAAAATAAAAATTACTAGGGATGTGCAATGTGTTTGTTGTGGTGATGTTTGATGCTACTGAGTGAGCATAGCTTTGTGTAACTGCCATTTATTGCGAAGACCTAACGCTTTTTATATTGACCTTAAAAATCATTTCAATGGCTTCTTCATTGTTTATAGCATATTGCATGGATAGTCATCAGGCAGGCAATATTGGCAACTATATGTAATTGATAGACGCAGATACGAAAATCCCCTGTTATAAAACAGCAGTCGCTGCTGCAGGTGTATTGAAACGAAGCATACATACGAAATATTTTTAATGATGGCTATGGTTGTTAAATTCCTGATAACTTTGATTATTTAGCCCGTTTATTTGTTTTTATTTGCCACGATACCTGCAGTGCTAAAGATGGCTGTTGTTATTTATAGGATTTAAGCACGATGCGTTTGAATTGCCAGCTGTCATTTTTGACAATTTCAAATATTTAAACTTTTTAAATGTTCAGTTTTTAACTGATAGTAGACAAAAAATATCTGAATAGGTCTATATTTGTTAGATGAAAAAAACATTAGGGGATATGCTATGATGCAGTAAGAAAAACTCACAAAGATTTGTGCAACAGTTGGAAAGCAGTATTTTTTGACTCGGCCGAAGAGATTGCAAAAAGAGGACAGACTTCAATTCCTTTCTCCAAGAAAGCATTGGCTTATGTTTACCCTGGCAGCCAGCAAGAAGTCGTTGAAATTTTGTAGATTGCAAATGAGAATCAGATTGCTTTATGGCCGGTGAGTAAAGGCAAAAACTGGGGTTATGGTGCAGGTATGGTGGTACAAAAAATGACCTAATACTTTGCTTAGATAGATTGAATCGTATTATCGAAGTGAATGCTGATTTAGCTTATGCTGTTATTGAGCCTGGGGTGAGATATCGACAGTTACATGAATATTTACAGAAGCAGCAAATTAAATTAGCGGTAGACCCCATTGATGATACTGCGCACGCCAGTGTGATTGGTAATGCGTTGGACCTTCAATTGATGGCTTGTTCTCACAGGGTAATTTTGGCATTGTGGTGCAAGCTGGTATTTGGTTGATGCCGGTGCATGAACACTGTGTTTCGGTGAGCTTGGAACTCGCTACAGATGAGCAACTAGTGTACGCTGTTGCGACAATTAGGCAGCTAGAATTGGAAGGCGTTATTGAGTCTAAATTGACCATTGCAAATGAATATTTTCTGTTGACCGTGGCAGTTGATTATCCCAAACATTTAGCGCCTGATGGTTATTTGAATGATGAGGCGATCAATACGCTGAGACAACAATATAATGTGCCCCGTTGGGCTGTTGTTGCTGAAATTTATGGTGATAGCTGGACGATTTTTGCTAAAAAACGCCAGATTAAAAAGCGTTTGGCTTTAAAGTTTTTGGAGGCGGCACCACATATCCATTCACACCATAAGGGTGTGCCGAGTGATTATTTTATTGGAAACTCATTTTTTGGTGATCCTAGTGAAATTAACTTAGTAGAGCATCGTAAAGGAAAAATTTGGTTTGCCCCAGTTGTCCCTTTTGATGGTGAACAAACTTTGTTTGTGATGAATGGCTGTAAGAAAATTTTTCATAAATACCAGTTTGATTTTGCTTCAGGTTTGTTACTGTTTAACCCAAGAACGGTGATCGCCATTGCTTAAATTACTTACCTTAAAGATGATGCAGCGCCGTGTGAGCGAGCACAATTATTATTTAATGAGTTACACGCTTGGTGTATTACACATGGCTATCAGGTTTATAGAACGAATGTCGCGCACATGCCACAAGTGACTGAATGTTCGCCTGCATTTAAAGCTTTTTTAAATGAGATAAAGTATAGTGTTGACCCTAATAATATTTATAGCACCGGGTAAATATGGTGTAACTTCTAAGGCTAAGATGCCTGTAGAAAAAGCATTAAAATAATGAAGGAGAGAAAATATGCCAATTAAAATTATGATGGCAGATAGTCCTAATCTGGTTGATGAATTTTTTAAATTATGCCATAAGATTTTCTGCGAAGAAGCTGAAAAAAAGGGGCTTTCGTAGAGTAAGGATTAAATATATTGCAAATATGTTAACTGCAAGAAAAGAAGAACCTGTTGTGAATGCCTTGGAGATGATATTAGCCATGCGTGCGTTATGCATGCTCGAACTGTAGAGGGTGTTACTGACCAGAGGTGCTAGCTGATGTAGTCATGGATGAAGCAATAGTGGGAGATATGTATTAAATTGTTAGAAGGTGGGCGTAAATGTGTAAGTTTGGCGCAGTTTGAAAGTTAAACTTGAAGTATGATTTTTAGTCCAACGTGCACTGGCTTAAAACAGATTTTGGCCAGTGCGGTTTGTTCGATTCACTTTAGATTTTTTATTAAAAAGACTTGGCAACACTAAATACAAAGGTATGAGTGTCATCATTAAGATCTATGTCGCTAACGTCAGTGTAAGCACCAGTAAACTCTAATCCAAACATTTCTTTGCTAAGACCTACGTAATAATCAAAATAGCTTTCAGTTTTTTTGAAATGTTGATGTCCAACAGCAAGTCGTAAATTAAATTCTTTGGGTAAATGAACTGTACCTCCAGCATTAAGATAAAGAGCATCGTTATTTTTATCATCAAGGAAGGCTGCTGAATAAATTGCAAATGCGTGATAAGTAACATGTTCTGTTGGATAGCCTACGGCAAAATAAAATTCAGGAAAATTAAATCGCGACGTTTCTGGAAAAGCAAAATAAATTGCACGCATATCAAAATTCAATGGACCGGCTTTAAATTGATAGCCGATATAGTTATCAATTTCTATTGAGGTATCCACAGTAGGGTTTTCAAAATCGACACTTTTGGCAAAAATTCCGCCATAAAATCCTGAGTCATGATTGTATTGAAACCCGCCTTGTATACCTGGTTCATTTCCTGTTAACGATATTCCTCGAAAAATATAATCAGACACCAATACAACTTTTCCGCTGAAACCACTAGATTGAGCATGGCTTGCTATGCTTACGGCAATAATAAACATAAATATTTTTGAGAAAAATTTCATTCTATACTCCTTTCCTTATTTCTATAATTTTAAAATAAATCAATGCTGATTCACTTTGTTAATTTAATTTCCAGCTGCTTTTTACCGTTATGTCTTTATTGTAAAGGTCCTTAATATATTTACTTAACGCTAAGTATAGACAAGATTTAAAAAAGTAAAATTTGATGTATGAAATACAATCAAAAGAGTTGGTTAAATCAAGAAGAAGGTGCCAGATTTTTCTAAAAATGGTTTTAGTCAGTTATTAATGCAATGGAGTTAAAAAGTTTCTGTACACAGAACTAAAAGCAAAAGAAACACAAGCTACTTTTAAGGATGTAGAGCTATGAACCGTTCAGAAAATAATATTAACCATCTATCTTTATTATTTCGCTGAACCTGCTTTCAAGAACTATCCTTAGTTTTAAGGGAAGTATATGGATTTGGAGATACGCATGCAAAAAAGAGGTAATTTTTTACAATGAATGTTGCCGACTATTTTGTAGACACCTTGGTAGGCCATGGTGTGAAGCATGTTTTTGCTTTTCCAGGGACGCCCATCATGCCAATTTTTCATTCAATTGATCAGCGTACTGACATTGCAAGAATTACTTTACGGCATGAGGCGGCTGTTTCATTAGCTGCTTCTGCCCAAGCAAAATTAACGCATTCTTTGGGGGTTTGTTTAGCGACTTCAGGACCTGGTGCAACCAACATGGTAACTGGTGTTGCTGATGCTCATCTTGATCGAGTTCCTATGTTGGCAATTACCGGTATTTTACCCACATGGAAACAAGGGCGTAGAGAATTTCAAGATGTTGACCAAACTCAGCTTTATCAAGCAATTACTGGCAAGAGTATGGAGTGCAAAAGTGCTGAGCAATTTCCAAGTTTATTGAAACAATGTATTGGCTATGCTGAAAAATACCGAGATGCAGTGCATCTTGCCATCCCGCTGGATATATTGGAAACAAAAATTGATCCTCATAATAATCTTTACCAAGTGACTCAACAACCTCAACGACATATTTTATTAAGTGCACCTAAGGAAGCATATAAACTTGTTGCTAATGAAATTAATCAAGCAAATAAAGTCTGTATTGTGGTTGGGTCGCAAGCGTTGGGTGCTGGTGAATATATTGAAAAACTATCTGAGCGAATTGGTGCACCAATTCTATGCTCATTTCCAGCTAAAGGTATTATTCATGAGGAGCACCCTAATTACACAGGTGTTTTTGGTGTATTTAGTCGAGCAGGTTCTTCTCTCAGTCAATTAATTGTTGATCATGCTGATACGATTTTAACCTTTGGAGTCACGGATCTGGTAACATTTGTCTCTGATGAAAAAGGGTTGCAAAACAAACATATTATAATGTGCCAACCTGATTTTTCTATTTTGAATTATCATTTTCGCCATTTAAAAAGTCTTTTCGGTCCGCTTGATGTTGCTGTTAAGCAGCTGATTCGTTATGTGAAAAGCAAACCTAAAACAGACTTGTTGGACGAAATGCATCGGCTAAAAGAAAAATATATGGTCCCAGTTAATTTAAATGATAGTCTTAATGAAGAGCTTGACAGTTTTGTTCATCCTGCAAAAATTTTTAAAGAACTCAATCGCTATCTTGATAAAAATTCATTGATCACTATAGATGTTGGGGATAATGGATTGTGGGCGCAGAGATATCTTTCGTTACAGCATCGGCAACGCGTTTTAGTGAGCAATAAACTTGGTTCGATGGGGTTTGCTATGCCTGCAGCAATCGCTGTAAAACTTATGCAGCCAGAAAAAACAGTTGTTGCTATTTGTGGTGACGGTGGAATGCAAATGTACATGGCTGAGTTAAATTCTGCAATTCAATATGATGTGTCATTTATCTTAATTATTTTAAAAAATAATAGTCTTGGCCGGGTCAGTAGAGCCAAAGGAAAAGATTATTGGGTTGAGATTAAAAACCCCAACTTTGTGGAAGTTGCTCGTGGTTGTGGTTGTGATGGAGTGGTAGTGAATAATGATCATGATCTTGAACTTGCTATGAAATCAGCCTTCCAAGTACATACTGGACCATATGTTGTTGAAATCAATATTGATCCTCATCTTTTACCAAGTCGAACCATCGTTGGTTATTAATTATCCTGCTTGATTTTCAAGTTGAGAACTTTTTGATAAGACTTGTGTTGTTATTGCAGGAATAACATCACGGATTTATCTGGTGGATGCACAACACTCTAAAATTCATTGTGTAATTTCAGAGTGTTGAGGAGCTTTAAGTTTTTAATCATTGGAGCTTTGATAATAAATGCTCTTAGTCTGGGTTATTCTGCTGAAAACTCTTTGCTAATACCATTCTTCCAGTAACTGAATTCAGACGCAGTGGTAAAATTTTCTGGTATTCAGGTGAATTATACCAATCATCGAATTTTTTTCGGCTTGGAAATTTCAAAATGACAGTTCTTGGGT
>JAUIHB010000281.1 GCA_030432465.1 Gammaproteobacteria bacterium | reverse complement strand
GAATCAATCTAAAATTGCTCCGTCTGATGCATCTTCTGAAACAAGCAATCAACAAAATGATAAAACAATCATCGCGAATCAAGTACCCAAAAATGATCGTACACAAATACGAAAAAAAATATCGCATGCTGATAAAACATTAGTTGCACATAAAAAAGAGTTACTTGAAAAGAAAAAATTAAGAGATGCACAATTAAGAAAAAAAATTGCTGAAGACTCAACCATTATTCAAAAAAAACCTTTAAAACCGCGAGCAGACAAATCTGTTCAAAGTAGTGAAGATGCTACTCGTTTTAAAGCGCCTATAAAAAAACGACCATCGACCAGCTCGATCAATAAACCTGATAATCCAGATAAAACACAGTTTAAACGACCATTAAAAAGTAACGATGCTCAACAGAATACGCAAATTAAGAATGTCAATGTCAACACTTCTACAGATGCCTTAAATCAGTCGAATGATTCAATTCAAATATTGAAAGAACGCTTTGTGCTCGAAAAAGTTCTGGGCGTAGGTGGTATGGGAGTCGTTTATAAAGCAAAGGATAGATTAAAAGTTGAAGCACAGGATAGCGATCCATATGTGGCAATAAAAGTATTAAGTGAAGAATTTCGTTCACATCCTGAAGCTTTTATTTCTTTGCAGCGAGAATCAAGAAAAACTCAACGAATTGCCAACCCTAATACCGTAAAAGTTTATGATTTTGATCGGGATGGCGATGTTGTTTTTATGACCATGGAGTATTTAGTGGGTCAACCGCTGGATCAGCTAGTTAAACAATATCATGCTACAGGGCTACCTAAAGAAGAGTCCTGGAATATTATTCTTGGAATGTGTACTGCTTTAATACATGCCCACGAAGAAAATATTGTACACTCAGATCTAAAGCCCGGTAATGTTTATGTTACCGATAGTGGTGTAGCAAAAATATTTGATTTTGGTATCGCACGTGCTGTGGCAAATATTGACCGTCATACAGGAGAAAACCTAGATCGAACCGTTTTCGATGCTGGAAATTTGGGAGCACTGACACCGGCCTATGCCAGCCGTGAAATGCTTATGGGGCAAACACCGGATACCCGGGATGACATTTATGCGCTAGGTTGCGTCGCCTACGAAATTTTAACTGGGGATCATCCGTTTAATCGCTTGCCAGCAGATGAAGCTTACAATAAAAAGATGAAGCCGAAGCGAATAACGGATATTAAAAAGCGTCAATGGAAAGCCATTGAGTCTGCACTTTCTTTTGAGAGAAAAGATCGTATTGCTTCTGTTAGAGAGTTTCGCAAAGAACTGACTTATAAAAAGAAAAGTAAATCCGCATTATTTTTGACCTTACTTCTGCTCTTAGGAGGAGGTGTCTGGGGATATACTCAATACTACCAAAAGCCAGAATCACAAATTTCCAAGACTGATATACGCAATGAGTTAGAGTTTGAAATTCGTTATAACTTGTTCAAAAAAAATATCGAGTCCTTATTGGAGAACCCCTCTTTTTCTAAAGAGTGGGAAGCTTCTGTCTGGAGTGAAATTAGCGGTATTTCAGGTATTTTTAATGATGAGCCGGATGAGTGGTATTTAAATACTATCGACAAAATTTACCAATTATATATTAGTCAAATCAATCAAATGATGGGTGAGTCTAAATTTGAAATAGCACAAAATTTAATTGAAAATGCATTCCGTTACACCGATGATCCAACATTACTAGAAGAAACACAGGATAAATTAGCCGAATTAATTGAGCTCGATAAAGAGCGTTTAGAAAAAGAACAACTGCTGGCTCAGGAAAAAGCAAAACAAGATAATAAAAAACAGGTAAAAACGGTTGCAAAAAAGAAAAATATTGAACTTTTTAATGTTGCACTGGCGAATGTGGAGAAGCAATTAAACTGTTCATCAAAACTCAATATGCGTGACTTAAAGATCGCTGTGAGTAAGCTACGTTCTGTCGATCTCCCGAGATATAGAAAACTTGAAGGAAGACTCTCGTCAGAGCTGGCACGCTGTATTACAGACATAGGAAAAAGTAACCCTGAGCATGCACAAGATGCAAAACGTTCAGCTTTACGAATTTTTAAAAATAATGCCAATATTATGGCAATTGTGATCAGACCCAGAGATGATTGCAACTCATCTATAGCGGGTTTGGGCGCTAGAGGTGAGCGAGCTGCTTGTCGGGATAAAATTCAAGGCGGTGGCGTTGGACCCACTATGGTTGTAATTCCCGCTAATAATCGAATAAAATCTTTCGCTATTGGTCGTTACGAAGTTACTCTGGCTGAAATAGAGGAATATTGTGTTAAGTCAAAGGAGTGTGACTTCAAAAACAAGGGAGATAAAAGTTTACCTATTACCCGAATAGATATTGAGACCATTTCAAATTACTTAAAATGGCTAAGCAATAAAACAAAAAAGAAATACCGGTTACCAACAAAACGCGAATGGGTTTATGCTGCTAAATCAACATCGAGTAACCTTGATTCTAATAGAAACTGCCAGTTAAGTACGCGTGGCATAGAAAAAGGCGGGGAACTGGTGCGAGCCACTACCGGTAAACAAAATCCTTGGGGATTAGTTAATTATGCTGGTAATGCGCAAGAATTAGTATACGATACGGGCAAAAAACTTGTTGCTGTAGGTGGATCTTTTAATTCATCAATGGACTCATGTGATGCGTCAACTTTAACTAATCACTCAGGTAAACCTGATCAATATACTGGTTTCCGTGTAGCACGAGAGTTGGAAAACAAATAATGATGAATATGCTAGATTTCTCCAGACAATTACGCGAGTTATCCGATGACTATGCCAATCAAAGAATTTTACTGGAAGACTATCGAGCACAGCGAAAAGTTGTTCTGGATGAAATTGATTTGATTAAAAATGGGGTAGATATACATAATCAAAATATGAATAGTCAAGAACCCGATACATTAATAGATTCAGATCAGACTAATCAATATTCAAAAAATGAAAATTCAGATAAAATTAAAATAAGTGGAAGTGTTGTTCGACTTATTGGACTTTTAAAAAAGGCAGATGATTAATGAAACACACAAAAATTTTTGCAAACTGCTGGCTAATAAATATAGACAGTTTGTCCTCAAAGAAAAATGAAACGCAGGAGTTTTCATGGAGATTGTAAAATTGTTCCAAGCTGGTGGAACTTTCATGTATCCGATACTAGCTATTTTTGCTATTGGTGTTGCAATAGCTTTAGAACGTTATTTCTATTTAAGTAAAACCAATAGAATGACAAATAAAGTTTGGAGTGAGCTCGTTCCAATGCTAAAAGCATTAGATTTTCAGCGTGCAACCAAGCTCACCGGTTCCATAAAAACACCAATTGCGAATGTGCTTAATTATGGATTCTCATTACATAGTGAAAATAAAAGACGTGAAGTCATTGAATCAGGAATGGAAGAGGGAATGATGGATGAAATGCCAGAATTAACTCAGCGTACTCATTATCTTGCCACTTTTGCTAATATTGCCACGTTACTAGGTTTATTAGGAACTATTGTTGGTCTCATTCAAGCATTTACCGCTGTAGCAGAAGCCGATCCAGCAGAAAAAGCAGATTTATTATCAGCCAGTATATCGGTAGCCATGAATACAACAGCATTTGGTTTAATGGCTGCTATTCCATTATTACTTGTACATTCATATCTGGTGACTAAAACTGCGCGACTGGTTGGTGATCTTGAAAAAGCCTCCATCAAAGCATTAAATCTAATGGTTAGAGATTAAATGAAAAAGCGCGGCTTTAAAATAACACAAGAAGCAGAAGAGCTAAATATTACCGCTTTTTTAAATTTAATGGTCATACTTGTTCCATTTCTTTTAATTACAGCGGTTTTTTCAAGAATGACGGTTCTTGAACTTAATTTACCTGCACCTGATGCAAAATCAGCAGCGCCCGATGATAAAGTCAAATTACAATTAGAGCTTGTACTGCGTGAACAAAGTTTTGACATACAAGATGCTAACCTTGGTTTGATTAAGCAGTTTTCTCGTATCGATGGCGACACCCGTTGGGATCAATTTACTGATGCATTAGTTGAAATAAAAACCAGATTTCCAGAAGAAGACAGCATAACATTATTATTAGAGCCATCAGTTGATTACAAAACCATGATTAAAGTCATGGATCGCGTAAGAAGTGCTGATGTTGTATCAGCATTAAGTGTAGAAACTATCGAGCTATTTCCTAATATTTCTATTGGTGATGCACCGTCAGAACTCGTGTCTTCAAAAACAGCGTCGCCAAACTCAGAAAGTGAACAACAATGAAAAACTCCAAGTTAACAGGTCGTTCAAAACGAATGGAGCACTTTGAAGGTCTTCATCAGAAAAAAGGCTTAAATCTTGTATCCTTAATGGATATATTTACCATACTGGTTTTTTTCTTATTGGTAAGTTCAGGCACACAACAATTGCCTAGCAGCAAAGATATTACTTTACCCACATCTATTACCGACAAAACACCACAAGAAACTTTAGTGATTGCAATTACCAAAACAGATATTTTAGTCCAAGGTAAAAAAGTTGCGGATATTTCACAAATATTGGAGAAAAACCCAACAATTATTAATGAGTTAGAAAATGAGTTAAAGTTTCGCTCCAGTAATAGTCAGCTCCAGCCATCAGAAAAATCACAAGGACTTGCAGTGACAATTATGGGAGATGAAAATATTTCTTATCAATTATTAAGAAAAATTTTAGCTACATGTCGTCAAGCTAATTACACACGAATAGCATTTGCAGCTTTTCAGACAGCAAAAGGAAAAGGTTAAGTCTGATGAATGCTATTACTTATCAAGATTTAGCTTTATCGTGGAATCCCAAGCATAAGCGAGATTCGCAATATACGGCTTTTTCCATTGGAATATTAATTTTATTTTTAAGCTTTGGCATTTTCTTAGGAAGCATAGAGGTTCCAGAAGAGCCTCGTAAAGAGCGAGTGAAAATTCCTGATAGAGTTGCTAATTTTATTTTGGATAAGCCCAAGCCAAAACCTAAACCCAAGCCTGAGCCTAAGGTTATCGAAAAACCTAAACCAAAGCCTAAACCTGTGGAAGCCAAACCGAATGTAAAAAGGCAAAAACCGGAAAAAGAAGTTGAATTAACTAAAAAACAGCAAGATGCGCGTAAGAAAGCCGAAGAGAGTGGCTTACTTGCTCTTAGTAGTGAATTATCAGATTTAATGGATACTTCCAGTATAGATACTATGGTCGGAAAAAAACTCGACAAATCAGGCGCAGCTACTAAAGTCGCATCAGCCGATACTAACCTTTTAACTGAGAATGCATCAAAAGGGAGTGGAGGAGTAGAGACTGGAGATAGGCTTTCAACACAAGGTGGCAATGTCAAACTCGATGCTCAGCAGCGCTCTATAGCTAAAACATTAATTTCAGCTAGAGCAACAGAAGGTTCTGATAAAAAAGAGAAAGATACTAATAATCGAGAGCGCACAGGAAACTTTCGTTCTGAAGAAGATATCGCTTATATTATGGATCAAAATAAAAGTAGTTTACATACTATCTACCGACGCGCCCGC
>JAUIHB010000280.1 GCA_030432465.1 Gammaproteobacteria bacterium | reverse complement strand
GATGGTAGAAGATAGCGTTAGTCAAGCTGCTAAAGTTAATCATTTAGAAATTGACAGTTTACAGGGAGAAGAACGTACTAATTATGGTTTAAGTCTACTGATTTCCATGTCTCCTAATTTACGCTTTGATCTTGGTTATAACAGTGATCAATATAGTGATGATGCAATTGAACTTTTATTAGGTAATTTTAACGTAGTGTTAGAAGGACTTTGTAATAAAAAACACCAATGTATCGCAGAAATTCCATTTTTATCCAGAAGAGAGCAAACAAACCTTTTAACATGGCAAAAAAATAAAGGTGATTATCCTAAAGATACTAGTGTTGATAAACTTTTTTCTGCACAAGTTCAAAGAAATCCAGACAAAGTAGCTTTAATTTGTGATACAGAGTCTCTGACTTACATGCAATTAGAAAATCGTGCTAATCAACTTGCCAGACTTTTATCTGGCAAAGGGATAAAGCACGGCTCGTTAGTTGGTATTTGTCTACCGAGATCGCCTGAGTTAATAATTGCAATGCTCGCTATTGTTAAAGCAGGAGCTATTTATGTTCCTATTGATGCTACTTCGCCTGAAAAACGTCTATTACAGATTATCGAAGAAAGCGGCGTTGAATTAATTTTGTCATTAAAAATGAACGCACCGACTGTGCTTCCCAAAAATAAAACTGTTTTTATCGATAAAACCCAAGATATGTCAGCATTTTCTGTTGAACCTATTGAAAATATAGCAAATGCTAATAGCCTTGCTTATGTCATGTATACCTCAGGTTCTACAGGAGTTCCGAAAGGTGTCATGGTTAATCATAAGAGCATTATTCGGCTGGTAATAAATCCAGATTATATGCAGTTAAATGAAAATACGGTTTTCTTACAGGCAGCAGCGGTTACTTTTGATCTTACTACTTTAGAAATCTGGGGGCCATTGCTTAATGGTGGGCAAGTTGTACTTTATCCAGAAGATATTATTGAACTTGGGTTATTAAATAAAACCATTGTGGATAAAGAAGTTAATAGTATCTGGCTTACTGCCGGGCTATTTGATCAATGGAGTTTAAATTTACCTGAAACCAATCATTTAAAATGGGTAATTGCTGGTGGGGATGTTTTTGATCCTCAATCGGTAGAACGAGTCTATCAAAAATATTCTGATGCAATTTGTATTAATGGTTATGGGCCTACCGAAAACACGACTTTTAGTAGTTGTTATATCATTCCTAGAAATTTTAATTTTAGACAAGCTATACCAATTGGTTCTTATATTAATGGGAGCTATGGCGAAATACGTCAATCTGATGGGGCGCCAGTAGGAATTGGTATGATTGGTGAGCTATGGGCTGCTGGAGATGGCGTAGCTAAAGGTTATTTAAATCAGGAAACTCTCACCGCTGAAAAATTCATAAGATCTTCAAGCAATCCAGATGAGTTAATTTACAAAACAGGTGATCTGGTTTCCTATAGATTAGATGGTAGTCTTAATTATCATGGAAGAGTTGATAAACAAGTGAAAATTAGAGGTTATCGTATAGAGCCGGGTGAAATAGATCATGTGTTATTACAACATAATTCAATTAGAAATGCGTGTGTAGATGTTAAAGAAGTTGCAGGCGAAAAAGTATTAGTCGCTTATATTGTGCCAACCAATGAATATTCTAGAGAAGTTAATCAAAATGCTGAACGTGAAGTTAAAAGCCTGTTTACCAATAAGATTAAACAGTGGTTAACTTTGCAGCTACCTGGCTATATGGTGCCAAGCTACTTTGTTGTACTCAATGAGTTTTCGCTGACTGCTAGCGGAAAAATTGAACGGAAACATTTACCAGTCCCCGATCGTATGGAACAGTTGACAAGTCATTACTGTGCTCCCACAACAAGCAGCGAAAAAATCATTAGTGCTATTTGGAAAGAGCTATTAGCTGTCGAAAAAGTTGGTGTTCATGATAATTTTTTTGAACTTGGAGGGCATTCTTTGCTTGCTACTCGAGTGATTTCAAAAATCAGTTTTGAATTTAATCTTGATATACCGATTCGTGAATTATTTGAACGGCAGACAGTTTTTGAAATTAGTGAACATATTGACCGTGAATTAAAATTAAATAGGTTGTTGGCTGGGGCTGCAACAAATCAAAATGACTCTACTAAAAAAGAAGAAATCAGTGAAGAGAGTGAAGCATGGGAACTATAGATAGCAACAATGAAATTCTTGTAAAGGAAATTAACATGCTGGATTCTAATTCTAAGGAATTTCAGTCATTTCTTCTTGAACTCGTTGATCAGGGTATTACCTTTGAAGTTAAAAATGAAAAACTTTTGGTTAGAGGTGATTTAAAGTCTTTAGATGAACGTTGCAAAGAAAAAATAAAAGTAAATAAAAGTAATATCATCAAATATTTACAAAGTCGAAAGGATGCGTCTCATTCATTAATTACTCCCCGAGATTCAAGCCTTCAAGCACCGTTATCTTTTGCTCAACAACGACTTTGGTTTGTCGATCAGTTTGAAGGAGGTAGCGCTCAATATAACTTACCTATGGCATTTAGAGTATCAGGTAGTTTAAATATTGATGCATTACAGAAAACTCTGGATCAAATAGTAGAGCGCCATGAGATTTTGAGAACGGTCTATCGCCAAGCTGAAGAGGGACGAGCAGTACAATTAGTTAACTCACCAACCAATGTTGCAATAACTAAATATGATCTTACTGAGTTGGACTCTGAAAAGCAGCAGAAAAAAATTATCAGTCTAGTGGAGAATGATGCAATACACGTTTTCAATCTAGAAACAGATATGATGCTCAGAGTTAGTCTACTAAAGCTAGCAGATCAAGAGTATATATTACTATTTAATACCCACCACATTGCTTCAGATGGTTGGTCGATGGGCATCTTAACTCAAGAGTTTGTTACTTTTTACGAAGCAGTATTGGTTAATCAAAAGGCGCTATTGCCTGAGTTAGATATACAGTATGCTGATTATGCTTATTGGCAACAGGCATGGTTAAAAAGTGAAAAGGTTAGCGAGCAATCGAGTTATTGGCAAACAAAACTTGCTAATATTCCGTTGGTGCATCAATTACCATTGGATAAAAAAAGGCCTGATAGACAACAGTATGAAGGCGTCGAACAGCGGCGAATTATTGGTAAGCAATTAACCGCTAAGTTGAAATCAATATGTCAACAGCAAGATGTTACTTTGTTCATGTTATTGCAAACAGTTTATGCGTTATTAATTGCTCGTTATAGTCAATCAAAGGATATTGTGATAGGGACGCCTATAGCAGGACGCGTTCAACAACAAGTTTCGCCGCTGATTGGTATTTTTGTTAATACTTTGGTTTTAAGAACTCAATTTTCAGAAGAAACAAATTTCATTGAATTATTACAACAAAATAAAACAACTATACTTGAAGCTTTTAATAATCAACATCTTCCATTTGAAATATTGGTGGAAAAGTTAAATCCAAATCGTAGTTTTAGCTACAATGCGTTATATCAAATAGTTTTTGCACTCCAAAATTTTGAGCAAAATGAACTTGAACTTTCGGGTCTGACCTTAACGCCTTTTGAAAATCCTAATGAAAAAATCAGCCCAGACTATGAGCTTGGGCTACATGCGGTTGAACTCAATGATAATCTTGAGCTAAGTTGGTCATGTAATACCAGTGTGTTTCAACCTGAAACACTTTCTCAACTTGCTTTAAGTTTTGAGGTTTTATTAGAACGAATATGTGATGCGCCTGAAAAACAGGTTGATAGGTATTCATTACTTGATAAAGAGGACTTTTTAAGTCATGACTCTTTACAATTAAGACGTGATTCTGAAACTACAAATATTGGCATTCATCAGTTAATTGAGCAAGTAGCCGAAACCAGTCCAGAAAATATAGCTGTGCTATGTGATGATGAGTCTATAACTTATCAAGAACTTAATGAGCAAGCGAACCAATTGGCTCATTATTTAATTACTCAAGGCGTTGCAAAAGGGACTCGTATTGGTTTGTGTTTGGATGCCTCGGTTGATTGGGTTATTGGTTTGCTGGGTATATTAAAGTCTGGTGCGACTTGTTTGCCAATTGAACTAACAATTACAGAGTCTGAGTTAGATTTTATCTTTGAGCAGGGGGCTCCTGAATTAATTTTAACCCGTAGCGACTTAATGTCTGAAGAGTGGTTCGAAGATTGTAAAGTATTACCACTCGATACAAATATGAGAAATCATTTGTTTAAATCTCTATCGAGAGAAAATATTGAGGTTGAATATCTATCATTAACAAGTCATGAAACTGCAATGGTGGTCTTTTCAAAAAATCCCCAAAATGTGTTTTCTGGAACTTGCCTTGCACATTCTACATTAAGTCATGCTGCTAAAGGTTTAACTGAACAGTTGCCTTTAAAAGAAAATTTTTCTGTTGCTCTGTTAGGAGAGACTTTAGCACCAGAGAGAATTGCTGAATGGTTAATCGCACTAACAAATGGCGCTCAATTAGTTATACCTGACATAGCTGTTAATGATTCAACTTTTAAAGTCGATAGTTTTTTAGCTTCAAACCAAGCATCTGTAACAATTGTCGATGCAGCAATGTTTTCAACCTTAGATGTAAGTGTTCTAGAGAGAATCGATACGCTTTTGTTGACGGGCGAAACCATTGAAATACAGACAGCGTTATTGATAGATAGACCGGTTGATATTTTTCATTTTTCTTGTTCGATAGAAACAATCGCTTGTTATTATTTGACGCCTTATACTTGTTTAGTGGAAGAAAATATTTATCGTGTTACTGGTCAGTCAATAATAAATGGTGTCAACCAGATCATATTGGATAAAAATGAACAAGCTTTACCCAAAGGACTTTGGGGAGAGCTACATGTCGGTGGAAAAAATTTAGCTCAAGGTTATCTGGCTAATTCGGATTTAACGAAAAAACTGTTTATTAATCTTTCTTTTGAAGAAGAGACCATTAGGTTCTTTAAAACAGCTAGAGTCGCGAGATTATTGGATAATAACTGTGTTGAGTTTATGCCAAGCGGACGATTGGTAACTGATAAGAATTTTGAAATAGATGATAAACTTAATGAACAGCTAAAAAGTTTTGAACCTCCAGCAACCAGCGAAGAAAAAAAATTAGCAGAAATTTGGTGTGATTTACTTAAAGTTGACAAAGTTGGCCGTAATGACAATTACTTTTCTTTAGGGGGAAACTCATTAACTTCGGTAAGATTAGAATTTGCAATAAAAGAACGATTTCAGGTAGAGGTTTTAATTAAAGAACTATTTGCCTTTGCTGATTTAAAGTCTCAGGCTCAATTAATTGTTTCAAAAGAATCTCTTACTGATAAAATTATAATTTTACCTCGTGATAGAGCTATTTTAGATCTTCCTCTGTCTTTTGCACAGCAACGTTTGTGGTTTATAGAGCAGCTTGATTCGGGGAATACGCAATATAATATGCCTATGGCTTTAAAACTTTTAGGTAGTTTAAATCATGAAGCCTTACAACAAACATTAAATGAAATCGTCAGTCGACATGAAATTCTGCGCACCACTTATCATAGCACCGCCGATGGTGATGGTTATCAA